>CAZTPB010000250.1:0-2444 GCA_964614555.1 uncultured Bacteroides sp. | reverse complement strand
TGGCTTCTTGGGGCATCATGCCGAGCACACCGCTCACGTCCTTGTCGTTCACCATTCCCATGACAATGTGCAACCTGTGGTACTTCTGCATGGCCAATTGGCGTGTAATGTACCGGATACCACCCGTGTTGTGTCCGGTGTCACAGATGAGGGTGGGGCGTGTATGCAGCCTTTGCCAGCGTCCCATCAGTCCGGTGAGTTCACATACCGATGCGAATCCCTGTCGGATATTCTCGTTGCTGATGTGGTATCCCTTTTCTTGCAGCATGCGTATGGCGGTCAGTATCGTGGCGGTGTTCTTTTCTTGGCAGAGACCTCCTAATTCACCGGTGAGAGGTTCTTCGAACAGGCTCGTCTCGTAGCACATTCCACCCTCCCGGGTCGGGGAGTAGGAGAGGATTGTGTCCTGCTCATCTGCCAGTGTGATGGGGGCGTGCATTTCATTGGCCTTTTGCAGGAATACGGGGCGTGTCTCTTCGGTTGTCTCCCCGATGACCACCGGTGTATTCTCCTTGATGATACCGGCTTTTTCGGAAGCTATCTGTGCCAATGTGTGGCCCAAGAACTGTGTGTGGTCGAAACTGATGTTGGTGATGATGCTCAGGTCGGGCGATATGATGTTGGTGCAGTCGAGTCTTCCTCCTAATCCCACTTCGATGACGGCCACATCCACTTGACATTCTTCGAAATACTTGAACGCCATCGCTGTTGCCAGTTCAAAGAATGAGGGATGCAGGGGCTCGAAGAACTCCCTATGTTCTTTCACGAACTTTACCACATACTCCTCCGAAACCATTTCGCCATTCACCCGTATCCGTTCACGGAAATCCACCAAATGGGGCGAGGTGTAGAGACCTACCTTGTAACCGGCTGATTGCAGGATGGCTGCAATGGTGTGCGAGCAGGATCCTTTTCCATTGGTTCCTCCCACATGAATAGTGCGGAATGTGTGGTGCGGGTGTCCGAAGTGGGTATCCAACGTGTGTGTGTTGCCCAGTCCCTCCTTGTATGCATCACCTCCCACATGTTGGAAGAGCGGTGCACTGTTGAACAGGTATTCGATGGTTTCTGAATAAGAAGACCCACCCCCTTTACCCCCTCCCTCTATGGAGGGGGTGGAATTGTATTGCAAGTTATGGTTCATGACATCAATAAAATATAAGACTCCCCTCCATAGAGGGAGGGGTTGGGGGAGGGTCTTCAACTAATTATTCAAAATAACTCTTGAACTTTCTGAAAATCTTGTCCTTAATGCTTGGGTTCGGACTGAAGTTGTCAGACGATTGCATCTTTTCGATGGCATTCTTCTCATCCTTGGACAGAGTCTCGGGGACATACACGCTGATGTTCACCAGCAGGTCACCGGTTCCGTATCCGTTCACATTGGGCAGACCTTTTCCGCGCAGGCGCAACACCTTGCCCGGTTGGGTACCCGATTCGATCTTCACCTTCACCTTCCCGTCGATGGTGGGTATCTCCACCGTTCCTCCGAGAGCCGCAGTGGGGAAGCTCAGCAGCAGGTTGTAGATAAGGTCGTCTTCCTGACGGATAAGCTCCTTGTTCGGTTCCTCTTCAATCTGTATGAGCAGGTCTCCCGGCACACCGTTGTGTTTTCCGGCATTTCCCTTTCCGCTCATGGAGAGTTGCATACCTTCGGCCACGCCTTTGGGGATTTTTACTTCCACCACCTCTTCACCGTAGGTGATACCCTCGCCACCGCAGTGTTTGCATTTGTTCTTGATAATCTTTCCCTCTCCGTTGCATTGTGGACAGACACTTTGGGTCTGCATCATGCCGAAGATGCTTTGTTGGGTGCGTGTCACACTACCGCTTCCGTGGCAGGTGGGGCAGGTTTCAGTGCCTCCGTTGCCCTCGGCACCGCTTCCGTGGCAGTGTTCGCAGGTGACGTATTTCTTCAGTTTGAATTTCTTCTCAGCTCCGTTCAGAATTTCTTTCAGGTTCAGGCGTACCTTCACACGAAGGTCTGAGCCACGGAAGCGGCGTTGGCGTTGTTGTCCGCCACCTCCTCCAAAGCCTCCGAATCCACCGAACCCTCCTCGTCCGCCGAACACATCGCCGAACATCGAGAAGATGTCGTCCATAGACATGCCCTGTCCGTTGAAGCCGCCGAATCCTCCGGCACCGCTCATGCCTTCGTGGCCGAACTGGTCGTAGCGCGCACGTTTCTGTGGGTCGTGCAGCACGTCGTATGCCTCGGCCGCTTCCTTGAACTTTTCTTCAGCATCCTTGTCGTCAGGGTTACGGTCGGGGTGGTATTTGATGGCCAGTTTCTTGTAGGCCTTCTTTATTTCGTCTTCTGTGGCGGTTTTGCTCACGCCTAAGACTTCGTAGTAATCTCTTTTTGCCATAGTTTTTTTGAATTAATCTCACTGTCCCACTACCACTTTGGCGTGTCGGATGACTTTGTCGTTGAGCTGGTAGCC
>CAZTPB010000249.1:0-2460 GCA_964614555.1 uncultured Bacteroides sp. | reverse complement strand
CCATCAAACCACGCATACCAGAGAGCTGACGAATCTGCTCCTTAGAACCACGGGCACCTGAATCCAACATCATGTACACGGCATTGAATCCCTGATCGTCAGAAGAAATGGTCTTCATGAGGACGTTAGAGAGATCGTTGTTGACGTGTGTCCATGTATCGATAACTTGGTTGTAACGCTCATTGTCGGTGATGAAACCCATGTTATAGTTCATGGTAATCTGCTCGATTTCTTCATTACCACGCTTAACCAAATCTTCTTTCTCTTTCGGTATGATAATATCATCCAAGTTGAACGACAGACCACCCTCAAAGGCCATCTGATAACCAAGATTCTTGATACCATCGAGGAATTCTGCTGCACGAGCCACACCGACAATCTTGATAACATCGCTGATGATGTCGCGCAAAGACTTCTTGGATATGACAGTATTGACGTATCCAGCTTCAACAGGCACGATTTCGTTGACGATAACACGACCAACCGACGTTTCGCGCATTACTTTCTGAATTTTTCCATCCACGAGGTCATCTACCAACACCTTAACCGGGGCATGAATATCGACCTTACCTTCGTTGTAGGCTATCAACGCCTCTTCAGGGCCGTAGAACGTAAGACCTTCACCCTTGGCTCCCTTACGCAACTTGGTGATGTAGTACAAACCAAGTACCATATCCTGTGAAGGTACAGTGATAGGAGCACCGTTAGCGGGATTGAGGATATTGTGTGACTGAAGCATCAACATCTGTGCTTCCAAAATTGCTTCGTTGCTCAAGGGCAAGTGAACAGCCATCTGGTCTCCGTCGAAGTCAGCGTTGAACGCTGTACATGCCAACGGGTGGAGCTGAATGGCTTTACCTTCAATCATCTTGGGTTGGAAAGCTTGGATACCGAGACGGTGCAATGTCGGTGCACGGTTGAGCAATACGGGATGTCCCTTCATTACATGCTCAAGAATATCGAAGATTACGGGTTCTTTGCGATCCACAATCTTTTTGGCACTCTTCACTGTTTTAACAATTCCGCGCTCAATGAGTTTACGAATGATAAATGGTTTGTAAAGTTCGGCTGCCATCAGTTTGGGGAGACCGCACTCACCCATCTTCAATTCGGGACCAACAACGATAACTGAACGTGCAGAATAATCGACACGCTTACCAAGAAGGTTCTGACGGAAGCGTCCTTGCTTACCCTTCAAAGAATCGGAAAGTGATTTCAAAGGACGGTTGGCATCTGACTTCACAGCACTACTCTTGCGAGAGTTATCGAAGAGCGAGTCAACAGCCTCCTGAAGCATACGCTTCTCGTTACGGAGGATTACTTCGGGAGCCTTAATTTCTATCAGACGCTTCAGACGGTTGTTACGGATAATGACACGACGATAGAGGTCGTTCAAGTCTGATGTGGCAAAACGTCCACCATCCAACGGAACCAACGGACGGAGGTCAGGAGGTGTCACAGGTACAATGCGGACAATCATCCACTCGGGCTTGTTACGTCCACGAGATGAACGGAATGACTCAACCACCTGCAAACGCTTCAAAGCTTCATTTTTACGTTGCTGTGAAGAATCATTACCAGCTTTGTCACGCAACTCGTATGAAAGGGCATCCAAGTCGAGACGAGTCAAAAGGTCATAAATCGCCTCTGCACCCATCTTGGCAATGAACTTATTAGGATCAGTATCTTCCAAATATTGGTTGTCTGCAGGCAAAGAATCTACGATATCGAGATATTCTTCCTCGGACAATAAGTCGTATGTGTTAATCTCACCTTCCTTGATACCTGGTTGTACCACAATGTATCTTTCGTAGTAGATTACCATATCCAACTTCTTGCTGGGAACTCCCAACAAATAACCTATTTTATTAGGAAGCGAACGGAAATACCAAATGTGTGCCACTGGCACTACCAACTGGATGTGCCCCATACGCTCACGGCGCACTTTCTTTTCCGTAACCTCCACTCCACAACGATCGCAGACAATACCCTTGTAACGGATACGCTTGTACTTACCGCAATGGCATTCATAATCCTTTACGGGACCGAAGATTCGCTCGCAGAACAAACCATCACGCTCGGGCTTGTATGTACGATAGTTGATGGTCTCGGGTTTCAGTACCTCGCCACTGGAGTTCTCGAGAATCTCCTCAGGTGATGCAAGACCAATCGAAATCTTTGTAAAATTACTCTTTATCTTTGAATCTTTTCTAAAAGCCATAATTTTGTTTTTTTTGGTTAACGTAGTTACGAGTTGACAAGTTGACGAGGCCTTCCGGCGCAGTTTCCTTATCCGAGACCTTGTCCCCTTGTCTCCTTGTTCCCTTGTCAACTCATATATGATTTGTAAAGAGTTGTTTGATTAATCCAATGTGACGCTCAATCCCAAGCCTCTCAATTCGTGTAACAACACGTTGAGTGATTCGGGGATTCCAGGTGTAGGCATAGGCTCACCCTTAA
>CAZTPB010000248.1:0-2478 GCA_964614555.1 uncultured Bacteroides sp. | reverse complement strand
AACGATTATGCTTAGCAAGAACTTACATGATGCAATCAATGCACAAATCAATGCCGAGTTGTGGTCGGCATACCTCTATCTGGCCATGTCGCTGGATGCTGAGAACAAAGGATACAAGGGAGTAGCCAACTGGTTCTACGTACAATTCCAAGAAGAGCAGGATCATGCCCGCATCTTCATGAACTACCTGAACAGCCGCGATGCCAAAGTCACCCTGCTGCCCATCGAAGAGGTGCCTGCACAGTGGGATAACGTGCTCGATATGTTCAAGCAGACACTGGAACACGAGAAGAAGGTGACTGCCCTCATCAACAACCTGGCTGCCATTGCCAATGAAGACCGCGACTTTGCCTCTATCAACCGCCTCGTATGGTTTATCGACGAGCAGGTAGAAGAAGAGGAATCAGCCCGCGACATGATTGCTGCCGTAGAAGCCGTAGAGGGAAACAAATACGGTATGTATATGCTCGATAAGGAGTTGGCCGCACGCACCTACACTCAGGCTTCGCCGCTGGCAGCTTCGGCAGAATAAGGGCAGACGAGGCACAAACTAAGGTACAGATAAAGACCACTACTCGTTTTGCCTTCGACATGACGGAGGAATACCGCATAGCCTATGCCGTCACCGAAAGTCAGGTAGGCCCCTATATGCAAGCCAACTATTATTCTGGTGGTGAAGTAAAACGGATGGCTGAATACTAAAAAATGCGTGCTGCAAAATCTTTTTTGCAGCACGCATTTTTCATTTTCTGGCGTTGCATTTTACCCTAATGCAAGCCGCAAAAAACAAAATCCAAGTCGCATTTTTTAATCTATGAATTGCTGTCCATGAAAAAGGGCCTCCCAACTTGTCTTTTTCTGCAAGTTGGGAGACCCTTGGTATGTTTAGCGGACAGTAATATTGCTATTCCGGTTCTGTCACTTCACTTCCCAAATGTCGTTGGTCATGAGCAGTTCCTGAAAGTTGTGGTACTTCTTCATGCCTGACACCTCGTCGAGTTGCTGATGAACGGCATCGTTGTAGGTGGGAGCCTCCACGTCGCGGATGACACCGAGGGCGATGGGGAAGTCGGGACCCTCCATCAGGGCGAGCTTCATCTGCAGGGTGTTGTCCTGGCAATGGGCATCGTGTACGAGGAGGTCTTTCTCCGTGATACCGTTCTCGCCCAGTTTCACCACCTTCAGGCCGAAGCCCTCCTGCATGAGGCCGAACTCCTTGTTCTCACCGAAAATCATGGGTTTGCCATGCTCCAGATAGATGGCGTTCTTGGCCCGTCCGGCAGAGGTATAGACAGACTCGTGTGTGCCGTCGTTGAAGATGACGCAGTTCTGCAGAATCTCACATACCGAAGCACCCTTGTGGTTGGCTGCGGCCTTTAGAATGTCCACTGTACCGGCAGCATCAGTAGCCACGGCACGAGCAAAGAAGCGGCCACGGGCGCCAAAGCAGAGTTCGGCAGGACGGAAGGGGTCTTCCACTGTGCCGTAGGGCGACGACTTGCTGACGAATCCGCGCGGAGAGGTGGGCGAATACTGTCCCTTGGTGAGTCCGTAAATGCGGTTGTTGAGCAGAATCATGTTGATGTCGATGTTACGGCGCACGGCATGGATGAAGTGGTTGCCACCAATGGCCAGTCCGTCGCCATCACCGGAAATTTGCCACACACTCATGTTGGGGTTGGCCACTTTGAAACCGGTAGAGATGGCTGCTGCACGACCGTGGATGGTCTGCATGGCGTAGGTATTCATATAGTAAGGCAAGCGACTGGAGCAACCGATACCTGAGATGACTGCAGTCTCGTGAGGAGCAATGCCCAGCTCGGCCATTGCTTTGTGCAGCGAAGCCAAGAAGAAGTGGTCGCCACAACCCGGACACCAACGGGGTTGTCCTTTTTTGAAATCCTTTGCGGTATATTGATTCATAACTTTCTTGTTTTTAATTTGGACTTAAAGGAGTTATCGCTTCGCTTGGAGAAGTTCCCTTGAGCGATAGCGAAAAATCAGCCCTTTGGGCTTAGGAGTTAAAGCCAAATGTTTTACAAAACTATTGACCAACAGGCAGAGCCTGCGATAACTCCTTTAACTCCTCTATCTCCTAAAATTTATTTTTCCAAAATCTCATTAAACACCTTCACCAACTCGGCCACCACGAAGGGCTGTCCTTTTACTTCATTGTATTGGTAAGGTACGAAACCATCGACCTTCATGCGGAGGTATCCGGCAAATTGTCCGAGGTTCTGCTCGGCTACCACCACCTTGGGGTATTTCTTCAGCACCTCGGCGGTGTTCTTGGGCAGCGGATTGAGGTGGGTAAAGTGAGCCAGTGCCACTTTCTTGCCGCTCTGGTTCATCTCCTGCATGGCCGAATAGAGGTGTCCGTAAGTGCCACCGAAACCCACAATCAGCAAGTCGGCATCGTCGGCACATCCCTCTACCTTCACATCGGGTACGGGGATGCGTTCTACCTTCTCGGCACGG
>CAZTPB010000247.1:0-2481 GCA_964614555.1 uncultured Bacteroides sp. | reverse complement strand
GAGTGTGAAGCGCATCCGCGAAGCCTCGGAAGAGGAGCTTGCCTCCATCATCGGATCCGCCAAGGCAAAGGCTCTCATCGAAGGACTGAAAGAATAAGAAACCTTCCACAATCATAAGTGTTTAACGCACTCCTATCATTTTTATCCAAATACATTTTTATCCAAATACATTTTTATCTTACCCAATAATTTACTACTTTTGCAGAAAATATAATGAGTTGTATAAGCGTATAATACTTTGTTCATACTGAGAAAATGTATAGCTCTATCGAAATATGTGCAGGTGCGGGTGGTCAGGCACTGGGTCTAGAACAAGCAGGATTCCAACATATAGCATTGGTGGAATACGAAGAAGAATATTGCAAATGCCTGAATGACAATAGACCGAACTGGAATGTACTTTGTCAGGATGTACATCAATTTGACGGAACGCCCTATATCGGTCAAGTTGATTTGTTAGCTGGTGGAGTTCCCTGCCCCCCGTTCAGCATTGCAGGAAAACAATTGGGAGAAAATGATGAAAGGGATCTTTTCCCACAAATGTTAAGGCTTGTAGAAGAAATCAAGCCTAAAACAGTAATGATAGAAAATGTCAAAGGATTTTTAGGAAGCAGTTTTACTGATTATAGGAATAAAATTCTCAACACTTTATACACACTGGGGTATAACACTCATGTCCAACTATTAAATGCCTCGGATTATGGAGTGCCTCAATTGAGACCCCGTGTTGTTATCGTGGGAATACGAAAAGACATCAATGATATTTTTCAATTCCCTCTAAATCAACCGGATGAGGCCATATCCGTAGGAGAATGTATTCAAGATCTAATGGGAAAGAATGGATGGAGGAATTTAAATGAATGGGTTCATACTGCAAATAAGATAGCACCAACATTAGTTGGTGGAAGCAAAAAACATGGAGGCCCGGATTTAGGGCCAACAAGAGCACGTGCAGCATGGGCTGAACTTGGCATCGATGGCAAAGGCATTGCCAATGAAGCTCCCAATGAAAACTTCACAGGAATGCCGCGTCTTACTCCCCGCATGTTAGCACGCATTCAAGGATTCCCAGACGATTGGACTTTTGGGAAAAAGAAAACAGCTGCCTGCCGTATGATAGGTAATGCATTCCCCCCCCCTGTAGCAAAGAAAGTAGGCTTACAAATTAAGAAAGTATTAGATTATGAACGACAGAGTTCTTATAAGTTTAGCGAGAGCAAGATACCACCAAAAGTTGATCTCCAACTGTGTTTTAACTATTGATAAAAATGGTATTCCCAGTAATGCAGATAAAGCGTCAAGCTTGTCTATAAATATAGCCAAAGGAATAGCAAAACAACTATGGTCTCCAGAACAAGATCAGTCCAAAGCTGTAGGACAAACCTCTGGTGCTAAATTTGAACAAATAAACATGGAGTTTTTGGCCGACACCTTTCCTAAACTACAGGCATTGCGCCCTGGAATTTGGGGAATAGCCAAACTTGGGAACAGAAATTCCATGAAAACAAGTAGTTTTGCACAATACGAGCATTTGGATTATTTGAATCAACTGACCAAAAATGATATACGCCTTGCGGCCAGCATGGGCAACGATTATATGGTTGCTCCTGATGTTGTAGTTTACAGAGAAGCAGAAACAGACGAAGTTATAAATAACGTACAGGCACTAGTAGATGACACTGTATGCCATTTGACTGATATACGCAAGGCTAATGGCGGTTTGCCGATTCTTCATGCCTCCGTCTCCGCAAAGTGGACTATGCGTAGCGACCGAGCACAAAATAGCAGAACAGAAGCATTAAACTTAATACGAAATAGAAAAGGAAGGGTTCCTCATATTGTTGTTGTTACGGGTGAACCAATGCCTTCTCGAATAGCTTCGTTAGCCCTAGGCACAGGAGATATAGATTGTGTATACCATTTTGCACTTTATGAATTAGTCGAAGCTGTGAAGCAAATAGGTGCAGAAGACTCTATTGAATTATTGAATATTCTGATAAGGGGCAAACGATTAAAAGATATAAGTGATTTGCCATTAGATTTAGCGATATAGTCAAGAGCGTGAAGCGCATCCGCGAAGTCTCGGAGGAGGAGCTTGCCTCCATCATCGGACAGGCTAAGGCAAAGGCTCTCATCGAAGGACTGAAAGAATAGCATTCTTATGCCCGCAAGATTAGCATTCTTATCCGATGAAGAATACCAATCTTTAGCCCTTCCAAATCTCGCGAGAATCGCAAATTTCCGTCCCTCCGCCCGGAAGAACGGAAATATCGCAAGGATTTCGCGCCAATCTGACACCTATTCCACTGACTTCCAGTGCCGTGACCCCACTTTTCGTTGTTCGCATTTCCAAGTGAAATAGAAAATCTGCGAGCAAGAGCCCCAATGAACCGGCAAAAGAGCGGAAAAAGCGTGATGAATGTTATAATCTAATACAGGAATCCAACTAACCATAAGGGGAGTTTCTTGCCGATGGGATAT
>CAZTPB010000246.1:0-2500 GCA_964614555.1 uncultured Bacteroides sp. | reverse complement strand
TGAACTCCTGTAACTCCTGAACTCCTGCAACTTCTTTACTTGCGAAAGTTGAATAAATTAAAGTATGTTTCCCGTCTCTTTTTCTCCGAAGTCGGAACAATGTACAAAGATAGGAAATAAGTATATGGCAGGAGAAAAGAGAATGGAAGAATTAATATAGTTTAACGCTGCTTTGTGCCAAAGGGTTTCCCTGTCCGTCAGGTGGGTAAAAAAAGAGAGAGGGTATGTCCGCAGACAAACCCTCTCTCTTAAGCTTTCGCCGTAAGTGTGATTACTTACGCAAGCCGAGAGCCTTCACGATGGCACGGTAGCGGTTGATGTCGCGGTCCCTCAGATAGTTGAGGAGGGCGCGGCGCTTTCCTACCAGCATGGTCAGTGCTCTTTCAGTGCTATAATCTTTACGGTTCACCTTCAGGTGCTCCGTCAAATGGGAGATACGGTATGAAAACAATGCAATCTGGCTCTCTGCCGAACCGGTATCAGTGTTAGACTTTCCGTACTTTCCAAAGATTTCTTGCTTTTTAGCAGCGTCTAAATACATAATTGATTGAACTTTTAAAACGTAAAACTTTCGTTAGCGGGCGCAAAGGTACAACTTATTTTCTGACAGGCAAGGGTTTTTGCGCATTTTTTTCTTCATTTTCGCCCTTTTTGGCCTGTTTTTACCCCAGCATGGCCTCTGCCAGAGCCTCCAAAGCCGGGATGTCCGTCTGCTTCATGCGCGAACGGATGGTGACCACGGGCTGCACAATGTCGATCTCCTTCATCTGCTCCAGCATTGTGGTCATCACCTTGGCGGCGCAGGGTGCCCACGAGCCGTTTTCGATGATGCCCACGCGGCGTTTCTGGTAAGCCTTCATTTTGAGGTGGTGCAGGAAGTCGTGCATGGGAGGGAACACGTCGGCGTCGTACGATGCGGCGGCTACAATCAGCCTGTTCATGCGGAAGGCATCCTCCACGGCTTCGGCCATGTCGTCGCGGCTCAGGTCGGCCACCGTCACTTTCGGTGCGCCCTTTTCGCGCAATATCCCGGCCATCTTTCGGGCAGCCTCTGCCGTGCCGCCATGAATGGATGCGTAGGCAATGAAGACGCCTTCGGTCTCTGCCTCATAGCTGCTCCATGTGTCGTAAAGGCCGATGTAGTAGTCCAGGTTTTCCTTCAACACCGGGCCGTGCAGCGGGCAGATGCAGGCCACATCCAGTGCGGCCAGCTTCTTCAGCAATGCCTGCACCTGCATGCCGTACTTCCCGCAGATGTTGAAGTAGTATCTCCGTGCCTCGCAGGCCCACTCCTCGTCGTGCGCCAGTGCGCCGAACTTGCCGAACCCGTCGGCCGAGAAGACCACCTTGTCCGCCTGGTCGTAGCTGACCATCACCTCCGGCCAGTGCACCATGGGGGCCATCAGGAACTGCAGCGTGTGTTCGCCCAGGCTCAGTGTCTCTCCCTCTTTGACGGCAATGGTGCGCCCTTCGAAGGCTGTCCCTTCGAAAAATTGGGGCATCATCTGTATGGCACGGGCAGAGGCCACCACCTTCAGCGTGGGGTATTTCCGGAGTGCCTCAGCCATGTTGCCGACATGGTCAGGCTCCATGTGGTGCACCACCAGGTAGTCGGGCGTGCGTCCCTCCAGGGCAGTGGTGAGGTTGTCCCACCACTCGTCGCTCTTGCGCAAATCCACAGTGTCCATGATGGCAGTCTTTTCGTCCATTATCAGGTATGAGTTGTACGAGATGCCGTTAGGCACAATGTATTGGCTCTCAAAGAGGTCGATGTCGGTGTCGTCCACACCGATGTATCTGATTTTCTCTGTCACGTTGGTTATCATATCTTTTCTCTGTTTAAAATTCCACCTGCAAATATCGTGCTTTTTGGCAGGATGGGCAAAAAGCGCAGTTTTTTTTCTGAAACTTTAAGAAGCTTATTTTTATTCCATAAGCAAAGAAAATAGAGCCATTGGAGGGTAAATCTCACTGTTTTTCCGTACCTTTGCCGCAGTTTTTAGATAATGAGGACAAGAAACAAGTATGCAGAACATTAGGAACATCGCAATCATTGCACACGTTGACCACGGAAAGACCACGCTGGTTGACAAGATGATGCTGGCCGGACACCTGTTCCGTGGCGACCAGACAAACGGCGAACTGGTATTGGATAACAACGACCTTGAACGCGAACGGGGTATAACGATTCTTTCAAAGAACGTCTCTATTATATATAAGGATACGAAAATCAACATCATCGACACGCCGGGGCACAGCGATTTCGGCGGCGAGGTGGAGCGTGTGCTCAACATGGCCGACGGATGCATCCTGCTCGTGGATGCCTTCGAAGGGCCGATGCCCCAGACCCGCTTTGTGCTCCAGAAGGCATTGCAGATAGGGCTGAAGCCCATCGTGGTGGTGAACAAGGTGGACAAGCCCAATTGCCGTCCCGAGGAGGTCTATGAGATGGTGTTCGACCTGATGTTCAGCCTCAATGCCACGGAGGACCAGCTGGACT
>CAZTPB010000245.1:0-2504 GCA_964614555.1 uncultured Bacteroides sp. | reverse complement strand
TGGCTGTGTCGGGGCTTCCCGTTTGCGGTGCAGTGATGCAAACAGTGCCGTGGGGAGTGAGAAAAGAAAGCCATAAAACAAGTTGTTTGAAATCAGTTGGATGGTCAGTTCGATGGGCGCCATGGCACTGATCAGTGCCATGGCCTCCTTGTATTGCCCCATGACAGTGTTGAGGGAAGGGTCGGCCTGCATCACCGCTTCCATCATTTGGCTGTAGGTGGCCAGCAGTTCGCCTTGGTCTATGTAGCGGAAGAATACATAATGTGCCACTGACACGAGCAGTGATGCAAACAGATACATCATCAGGCTGAACGAAAGGGCTTGCAGGAAGCTTATCCGTCCGTCCTCACAATGGCGGTTGCGATAGTTGCGGGTCAGGGCATACCCCACAAATGGCACGGCTGCCGTCAGCAGGACAAATGACAGTGAGGCCATGGGACTGCTGAACATGAAGGGGACCAGCATGAACTTGGCTATCCAAAATCCTCCCATCAGTGTGCCGTAGGACATGGCGTGATTGATAATGTGGCCATTGAATGATTTTTTTTCCATTCCTTCTAAGGAGTATTGTTATAGATGCTGCAAAAATACGACAATTCGCATAAATAACCGCATAATTAACATAAGATAATATGTTTTTCCCTTTTCGGCCTCGGCTTAGGAGACAATTCTGTTGAAAAGATGCAAAAAACTCTCCATTTTCTTGGTCGGATGGATAATTTGTCTTACCTTTGCAGCCGCAAAACGGGCAAGTCCTATACGGTCAGCTCCTTTCGAATCCTCCAGGGCTTGACCGCAGCAAAGGTAGAAGGTTGTAGCGACGCGATATAGTAAGCTTGCCCACCCGCCTCTTTAGCTCAGTTGGCCAGAGCACGTGATTTGTAATCTCGGGGTCGTTGGTTCGAATCCGACAAGAGGCTCGACAAAGAAAAAGGCTGTGTTCCGACACAGCCTTTGCTTGTTTTATGAATGTTCTTATTTCTTCAGTTCCATACCAACCATCAGACCATCGTAGGAAGAAGCCAGCTTGCTGAGTGCCTGCATACTGCTGTTGCCTGAGAGAGTGGCCAATGTTTGGAGTGTGGTCAGCAGTTTGTCGGCATCGAAAAGCAGGCTGATGCCTGAACCGGACTTGACGATGTTGGGAGACATGGTACCCAATCCGGCCAGATAGGTCATGTTCAATTTCTTGTTTTCGGCATCCAAAGAATATTGTCCCGTCATGGTGCGTCCGCCGAAAGAGGCAGTATAGGTCTTGTCGGCATTGAATGTGAATGTACAAGTGCCGGCGGCTATGCCCACTTTGGCCATTGTTTCGTTCAACTTCGACTCAATCTTTGTGGCAGCAGCCTCACCGCCGGCTTTCAACAACAGGTTCTCTGATTCGAATACGCAGTCAGCGCTTTGGTATTTCCAGGTTCCTTCAAGGTCGGCCTCCGTCAAAGTGGATGAACCTCCCAATACTGCACCCAGAATGTTTCCCAGCAAAGAGGCCAAGCCGGATGATGATTCGTCTGCAGTGGCAGTGCTTGTCGCGGTTGTCGTGGTAGAACCTGTGCCTGCTCCTGCCATGCCGGAGAGCAGTGAACTTTCTGTGGTGCCGCATCCTGTCAGCAGCAGAGTGGCAGCCAATGCGGCCACTGTACATTTCATTTTCTTCATTTTTTTTATTGATTAGGATTTATATTTGGGTGCAAAAATACAAAACGAAAGTCAAAAACCATAGAAATATCGGTTAAAAATGATTCTTTATCGATAAAAGGATTGCCGGATTGCTCTTTTCTTTGTATCTTTGCAGCCGCAATTCTATAAATCTGTGGTGGATTGCTTGTTGATGCGCCCGTAGTTCAATGGATAGAATATTGGATTCCGGTTCCAACGATTGGGGTTCGACTCCCCACGGGCGTACTCTTTTATGCTTCCCTCATCTCCTCTCCTCTTCGCGCGTACCTTATTTATATATGATATTGTGGAAAGCGGGAAACTTACAAAATAATCCATTAAGAGTGAAAAATAATCCGTAAGATGTTCGCTTACTCGAAATTTTGTACTATCTTTGCTTTCGAAGCAGAAAATAGGATGCGGCAGGCAGCTGCCGTGGATTTTATAAACTAATAAAAACGGAAGAAAGATTATGGCATTGCAGATTACAGACAGCAATTTCGAGGAATTGGTAGCACAGGGAAAGCCTGTGGTAGTGGATTTTTGGGCAACATGGTGCGGCCCGTGCAAGAAGATTGCACCGGACATTGAGGCATTGGCCGAAGAGTTTGAGGGACAGGTCATCATCGGTAAGTGCGATGTGGATGAAAACGACGAACTGACTTCACGCTTCGGAGTGAGAAATATTCCTACCGTGCTCTTCATCAAAGGGGGTGAAGTCGTGGACAAGCAGGTGGGAGCGGCTACCAAGGCTGCTTTTGCCGAGAAGATAAAGGCGATGCTCTGACACGGGCAGGCAACGGCCGATGACAAAGGGACTTCTAACACTCCCCAGCCATTAA
>CAZTPB010000244.1:0-2515 GCA_964614555.1 uncultured Bacteroides sp. | reverse complement strand
ACCCGCGACTTGCTCATTACGAATGAGCTACTCTACCAACTGAGTTATTTCGGCAGACCGATTGTTTGAATCGGGTGCAAAAGTAATGCTTTTCCCTGAATTGGCAAAAAGAAAGTGAAGATTTTTGCATCTCCACTTCCTTTTTTGTTTCCTGATTGGGGGGCAAATGAAATGACATCTTCACGGCTTTCCCTACTTCAGCTCCAGTGTCACGATAGCCATGGCGGGGAGCTTCACCTTCAGCACACCTTTGCTGAGTTTGGCATCCTTGAAGGGCTGGGGCTTCACGAGGGAGGGGTTGTCGAAGGTGTTGTGGTCGTCGATGTGGCCGGATGTGAGGAGTGTGCCCGTCACCTCCTTGGCTTCCAGGTCGCCGAGGTCCAGTTCGATTTCAGCCTTTTCGGTAAGGCTCACATTGGCCAGTGAGATGTGCACGGTGCCGTCCTTGCTGCGCGATGCAGTGGCGCTCACGGCAGGCAGGGGGCGGTAGCCTTCGTCGCGTCGTCCGAAGTAGTCCTTGCGGGCATTGAGGGTGTCGCAAGTGAGTGTGAGCGGCAGGTGTGTGGCCTCCTGATGCACCTTGTACATGTTGAAGACGTGGTAGGTGGGTGTGAGCACCATCTTGTCTTCCCGGGTGAGAATCATGCTCTGCAGCACGTTGGCAATCTGTGCGATGTTGGTCATCTTCACACGGTCGGTATATTTGTGGAATACGTTGAGTGTGAGAGCGGCCACGAACGCGTCGCGCATGGTGTTCTGCTGGTAGAGATGCCCGCGCACGGTGCCCGGCTCTTCGTCCCACCAGGTGCCCCACTCATCGACCATCAGGCCGATGCGCTTGCGCTTGTCATACTTGTCCATGATGGCGATGTGCTTCTGCAGCACCTCCTCTATCTCGAGGCATTTTCCCAAGGCCCAGTAATACTGCTCGGTGTCGAACTCCGTGGCAGAGCCTTTGCTGCCCGACCATCCGGCACAGGTGTAGTAGTGGAGCGAGAGTCCGTGCATCTGGTGACCCACGTTCTTCATCAGCACCTCTGTCCAGTTGTAGTCGTAGTCGCTGGCTCCGCTGGCAATCTTGAAGAGGCGGTTGCCGTTGTAGTTGCGGCAATAGGTCTGGTAGCGGCGGTAGAGGTCCGAGTAGTATTCGGGACGCATGTTTCCGCCACATCCCCAGCTCTCGTTGCCGATGCCCACATATTTCACTTTCCAGGGTTTCTCGCGTCCGTTCTGCTTGCGCAGTTTGGCCATGGGGCCGTCTTCTGCAGTCATGTACTCCACCCACTGGGCTGTCTCCTGCACGGTGCCGCTGCCCACGTTCATGCTGACGTAAGGCTCGCAGCCGAGCAGTTCGCAAAGGTTGAGGAACTCGTGTGTGCCGAAGCTGTTGTCCTCCACCGTGCCTCCCCAATTGTTGTTCACCATGCGCGGGCGGTTCTCCTTGGGGCCGATGCCGTCCATCCAGTGATACTCGTCGGCGAAGCATCCGCCGGGCCAGCGCAGGTTGGGGATCTGCAGCTGCTTCAGGGCTTCGAGCACATCGTTGCGGTAACCTTGGGTGTTGGGGATGGGCGAATCCTCCCCTACCCACAATCCGCCATAGATGCAGGTGCCGAGGTGTTCGGCAAACTGGCCGTAGATATGCTTGCTGATAGTCTCTTTTCCCTGTTCGGGGTGCAGTTCGATGGTGGCCTTCTGCTGTGCCCACAGGGGGAGTGCAGCCAACAGAGCCGTTCCTAAAATGACTTTTTTCATGTTTTTTTCTTTAAAATTAATAATACGGTTTGTCTGTAAATCTCTCTTTTGCAGGCAAAGGTAGTGTAAAAGGAGCGTAATACAAAATAAAAGTTGTATTTTTGCCGAAACATTTGTAATACGAATAGAAAAAGAATCATGAAAAGATTGAGCAGACACATAATACCCGGATGCATTTCCTGCTGTATGGCTATGGCCTTGCCGCTGAATGCGCAACAGAGCATCGTGGCTGACCCTGTGACGAAGACCTTGACTGTGACACCGGCTGATGGCAGCGGGAAGATACGTCTGCAGGCTGTGGACAGCCGCATTGTGCGTGTGGACATCACACCCGACCGGACATTTGCCCGGCCGGACACAAGCCTGATTATAGTGGGAGGCGACGGCACTGATGCCCGGTTTGACATTGTGGAATGTGACACGGCGGTGACACTGCACACAGGCAGAGTGGCGGCACGGGTGAGGCTGGCTGACGGGCGTGTCGCCTTCTGCCGTCCGGACGGCACACCCGTGATTGCTGAAGAGCGCAGCCGGCGTACATTCACCCCCATCGAGGTGGAGGGCACACGCGCCTACACCACCTGCCACAGCTTCGACACCCCGGACAGTGAGGCGCTCTACGGCTTGGGGCAGCACCAGGCGGATGAGTTCAACTACAAGGGACGGAGCGAAGAGCTCTTCCAATACAACACCAAAGTGTCGGTGCCCTTCATTGTCTCCACGGCCGGATACGGCATCCTGTGGGACAGCTATTCGATGG
>CAZTPB010000243.1:0-2523 GCA_964614555.1 uncultured Bacteroides sp. | reverse complement strand
TAGCAGGCCAAAGCCTGCGATAACTCCTAGGCCCAAAGGGCCGATAACTCCTTTAACTCCTTTAACTCCTATACTCCTATACTCCTCAGGAACTACTCCTCCTCCTTCTTCTCCGCAAACGGATTGTAGGCCACACCACGGCCGTCGTAACCGGAGTTTTTGAAATACTCCACGAAGGTCAGACGGATGGAGTGCACGTATCCGCTGAGGCACGAGAGGGCGATGTTCAGCGTATGACCGGCCACGAATATCAGGCCACAACAGATCCAACCGGGGATGCCGAAGAGCATGCCGTCCATGGAGTCCTTGAGCTGGAGGCCCAAATCGTTGAACACACCTCCCAACATACCACCGGCCAAGCCAAGGGCATAGAGACGGAGGTAAGAGAGAAGGTCGCCCATGAGGCCTGTGGCCATGTTGTAGGTGTCCCAAAGGCCTGCACCGACGTTGACAAAGACGTTGCGACGAAGGTTGTTCAACAGGTAGATGCCTATGGCCGACACGCCTCCGATGGCGATGAACGCCAGCTTGGACATCTCGAAATCGATAACCCCGAGATAGTTGAGCGTGGCCACTACGACGGAGCCGCACACCAACAGCCACCATCCCCAATCGGAGAGGGCATTCTTGAACCCATAGCGGGCGGTGGTGCAGACGGACTTCACCGTCATGGCAAAGCAGATGTGGAACATACCCACGAGGAGGGCCAGTACCATGGTCTTATCGTAAGCCGTGCCGTCCCACTTGCCGGTGATGAGGAGCGAACTCATCCATTCGGGCAGATGGAAGTCGGTAAGGGCAAAGCCGAAGAAGGTGTTGAACAGGGCACCCACGATGGTGGTGGCTGCGCCCAGGGTGATGAGCAGATTGAGCAGGCCTGCCATGGACTTGCCCAACTTGGACTTCAGGTAGAAGCCCAAGGCTATGATGAAGAGGCCGTATCCGGCATCGCCCACGCACATACCGAAGAAAAGGGCATAGAAGGGGGCGAAGAGGGGCGTCGGGTCGAACTCGCCATAGTCGGGCATACCGTACATGCGGGTAAGCATCTCGAAGAGGCGGCTGATGCGTCCGTTCTTCAGCTTGATGGGGGCATTCTCCTCCTTCTCTGCGGGGCGCATTTCGTAGAACACGCCCTTGGCGTCGAGCATCCGGCGCACCTCGGCGGCATTCTCGGCCGGCACCCAACCGTCCATCACCACCACGGCACCTCCGGCCACGCGCTCGCCACCGAACTGGTCAACCTCCATCAGGTTGATGTCGTTCTCCAAATGGCGGATGGCCTTTTCGACCTGCGGCAGATGGGCTTTGCAGAAGCTGTTGAAAGCGTCGGTCAGCACCTTCGCCTCCTGTTGCAACGTGCGCATCTCTGCCCTGAGCGAAGAGAGGCTCTTGTGGGGCAAATCGACGGATGTGGCGGGTAGTTCGACCAAACGGGTATTCACGGTCAGGAAATAGAGCTGCCCGCTACGGGTGTTGATGGGGGTGGCATTGCAGGCCTCCGTCCACTCTTCGTCAAAGCTCTTTTCGGGGCAGGCGAAGAACTGGGTCTTCCAACCATACTCGGCCAGCTTGTCGATGGAGTGCCAGTCGAAGTCGCCCCACACCTCCAAGTCTGAGATTTCCTTGTCCACCTCCTGCGATTTGATGTGCAGGGTGCGGAGCTGGTGCTGATAGAGGTCGTACTGCCCGGCCACCTGTTCGATGGTCATCCGCTCGGGTTGCTCGGAAAAGGCCTCCTGACAAGCGGCGGCTGCCACAGAGAGATTCTTCTGCAAAGACTGGTATGCAGCACGCTTCTGCATGAATTCGAGAAGCTCCTTGTCGGCACCGGCCTGCTGGTTCATCTCCACATGAACGACACCCAATCGGCGAAGTTCTTCCAAAAATTCGCGATACTCCTTATGGTGGATAAGAAGCACCAATTTTTCCATTTTCTGAATCATGCCTCAGCCTCCTTTCTCTTTTCCTGAAGGGATTTCAGGATTTTCTGTGAAGACTTGGAGAGGTTCTCCTCGTCCTCCATGAATCGCTTGATTTTGCGCACGGCCTCCTGGAAGCCCGGAATCTGCACCTTCTCAAAAAGGTTCACCTTCTGAGTGGTCTTCCTGCGGGCATGCTCCAAAAGCCCCAGCTTGGCAAGCACAAATTCGCGCTCGACAGCTGTCTTGGCAAGTCCCTGCAACAGACTGATGCCATCGAAGTACCACTTCGGAGCACTGAACAGGCCGAACGGACGGACCTCCAAACGTATGTTCGTCAGGACAGGGACACGGACGCCTGCAATCTTCTTCACGTCCAGCTCCACATCCTTCAGAGCCACCAGCGAGGGGTCGAACTCCCCCCACAGGGCATACATGGATTCGTATCCGCCAATCTGACTCTCCAGTTTCTTCTCCAAAGCCACGGCTTCCTCCTTGCATTTCTTCACCTCGAGGCGCAACGCGGTCTCCTTGCTCTTGATGATGGGCAAGGTGCGTTGACGCATCTTCAGTTGCTTTTCAATCTGCTGAAGCGATGTCT
>CAZTPB010000242.1:0-2545 GCA_964614555.1 uncultured Bacteroides sp. | reverse complement strand
CGGATTACACGGATTTTATTTATTTGCCAAAGCAAACAGTAATCCGTGTAATCCGTGCCTGAATCTATTTTTGACACCTTCAAATATCTTTTTTATCGCCCGCCCATCTCCAGATATCATGCGACGACGGTTCGGGATACCCCTTTTTCATCTGTGGCACCTCATAAGGATTACGCTCCATGATCCAGATAAAGCGATATGTTGCTTTTCTGGCGAATGGAGTATCATTTAGCTTTGTTTATTATATAAATACCGCCAGTAGCCAATATGGCGGCCAACAGGTATTTCCAATAGAAAGGCTCATCCAGACAAAGACATGAAGTGACGGCTCCCACTACGGGAATGAGCGAATTGAAGATGGCCACCTTGCCCACGGGATTGCAACTGAGCAATTTGTTGTAGAGTGTAAATCCCAGCGTAGAGATGGCGATGAGCAGACCCAAGATGACGAAACCCTTCACCGTCACTTGCGGCAAAACACCACCCATCAGCAGACCGGGAATGACCAGCAGAGCGCCACCTATGGCCAGACTATAACCTGTACCGACAAAGACATCTACCCGTGTACGCAATCCGCGTGTCATCAGACCGGCAGAAGCCGAGCAGAGTGCATTCAGGATAATCATGCCATCGCCCCAAAAGGTGAACCGTCCGCTTTCGCCTCCACCTATATTAAGAGCCAATATGCCGGCAAAACCGATGGCGCACCCGATGATTTTGCGCGTTGTCAAACGGTCGCTCTTATAGAAAAGGCAAGCCAACAGCACCAACAGGAACACTCCCAACGAATTGAGGATGGCAGCCCGTGCCCCCTCGCTATGCGACAAGCCGATGTAGAAGCAGGCATAGTGCAACGTGGTGTTCAACAGGGCAAAGGCCAACAGATACCACCAGTTCTGCGGACGAGCCACACCGAAATCTTTCCCCTTCCCACGGGCTATAGCCAGCACTATCAATCCGGAAACAGCAAAACGGATACCGGCAAACAACATCTTGCTGCCCGTCATCTCTCCCGTGATGCCAAACTCTCCAAACCCCAACTTGATGAGCGGATAGGCCCATCCCCAAGCAATGGCAGCCGTCAGGGCAAACACTACCACCCATACCGGACGTTGGAATATACTTATCTTTGTTTCTTTAACCATCGTTCTTACTTTTTATACCTTAATTATTAATACAGATAATACAGATTCCTATTACATTACCGCCTTGAAGATGGGTGCCGGACGTTGCGAGGTGCTGTCGTAGCCAAACCAGTAGCCTTGTCCGTCGGGGCCGGTGGGAAGGTGGCAGAGGCGGAGCGATTCGTCATACTCTCCATACTCCACCTGCCAGTCGGAGGGCGGTTGGAGACGGCCTCGGACGACGTGCTCGGCCGGTGTTTTGCGCAGGGACATGCCGGCTTCTATCCATGCCACTGTGGCTTGGGTGACGTAGGCGGGGTAGTGGGTACGACAGAAGAGGTAGAGCAATTCGCCACGGCGCTCGAGACTCATGGGCTGGTCGATGTAGTTATGCGCGGTCAAGTAGGTGAGGAAACGGGTGAGGAAGTCATCCTCCCTGACAATGAGTTGACGGGTCAGTGCTTGCCAAGCAGGAGTGTTATAGTAGGCATCGAGCAGACGCGAAAGGCGACGGGCCTCTTGCAACTGGGCACTGGTGATGGAAGCCGTCTCCAACACCTCGTACGGAGGAAGCGGAGAATAGCGGATGCCCAACTTCTCAGCATCGCGCCTCATCAGCGTGCCGGGAAGGAGTTTCAGGGATTCGAGCTGAATCTCTCCGGCCTGATACTCGGCGAGGGTACGGATATCCTCGTAGATTTGTGCAAGGGGGTAGAGGGGAAGACCGGCAATGAGGTCGGCATGGGTGACGAGATTGGGGAGCGAGCAGAGGAAACGAAGTCCGTCGAGTGCCTGCTCGAGCGTACCCTTGCGCCGACTGGCGTCCAACACCTCCTGACGGAGACTCTGAATGCCTGCTTCCAGATGAAGCAACCCGCAGGGAAGAGTGGCCAGCACCTCGCGCACCGACGAAGGGAGCAGGGCCGGATGAATCTCCAGATGGAAGCGCAAGTGAGGATGAAACTCGGCAAAGAGTCTCAGCAACTCCGTGGCTTTGCGGGGGTTGTAGTTAAATGTACGGTCGAGCACCCGCACATCGCGGATGCCACGCTCGCGGATACGGTGGAGACGCTGGCGGATGACATCCAAGGAGAGTGTCCGCACGGGGTCTCCCACCCCACTGACACAGAAGGCGCAGGTGTTGAAGCATCCGCGCGTGGTCTCCACCTGCACAAAGGGTTTGTCCCACATAAAGAAGGGGCTCTCCTCGGGAGGGAGCAACTGGTCGAAGGAGAGCACGCGGGCAAGGCCACCGTCGTGATAGAATTTCTGAGGAGTTATCGCTTCGCTTCTTTCAGGAGTACAGGAGTGAAGGAGTGACGCTTCGCTTAGGAGTGTAGACAATGGTCTTTCTCCTGATGTTAGCTTTATGCAAGCAGAAGTATTGTCTACACTCCTACACTCCTGCCTCCTACACTCCT
>CAZTPB010000241.1:0-2566 GCA_964614555.1 uncultured Bacteroides sp. | reverse complement strand
TTCTCGCAGGTGGAACACACCACAGTGCATTCTCTTACGACATCACCGAGGAGTACTGGGAAGACTTTGCAGAGATTGTTGGTATCGAATATGTAAAAATCAACAAAGACACCACCATCAGCTCATTCAAGCAAGAACTTCGCATGAATGAAATCTATTATATGCTGAATAAGTCGCTTTGCTAATTTAATTTGAGTTGACAAGTTGACAAGGTACAAGTTTAGAAGGATTTGAGTTTATTCAATACTCCTTGGGTTACTTGTCACCTTGTTTACTTGTCAACTGATTACCATTAATTATGGAAGACAAATTTGTCATTGGATTTGATTACGGTAGTGATTCGGCACGTGCCATTGTCGTGAACGCTCTCACAGGAGAGACATTGGCAACGTCCGTAAAAGACTATCCACGCTGGAAAATGGGATTGTACTGCAACCCCAAGCTCAACCAGTATCGTCAACATCCGATGGACTACCTTGAGGTATTGGAGGAAAGTCTGCGTGAGGCTCTCAGCAAATGTCCTGCAGGTACGGCAGAGAAGGTAGTAGGCATTGCTTTCGACACCACAGGTTCAACTCCCATTTTCACCGATGAGACAGGAACACCACTTTCCTTGCTGCCTGAGTTTTTCGAAAATCCCAATGCCATGTTTGTGCTTTGGAAAGATCACACTGCAGTGAAAGAAGCTGCAGAGATAAACAAACTTTGCAAAGAGTGGGAAACAGACTACTCTGCATACGAAGGCGGTATCTATTCATCCGAATGGTTTTGGGCAAAGGCTTTGCATGTGCTCCGTGAAGATGAGGAAGTGCGCAAGGCTGCATACTCCATTGTCGAGCATTGCGAATGGCTTCCTGCCATACTCACAGGAGTGACTTCTTCAAAAGATATCATCCGAAGCCGTTGTGCTGAAGGACATAAGGCAATGTGGCATCCCAAATGGGGAGGCCTTCCCTCTAAAGAGTTCCTGACGACACTTGACCCGCTGCTGGCAGGTTTCCGCGAACGCCTGTTCACCGACACCCAGACAGCAGACAAACCGGTAGGCAAACTGTGTCCCGAATGGGCGGCCCGTCTGGGATTGAGCACAGATGTCGTAGTGGCCGGTGGTGCATACGACTGTCACATGGGAGCCGTAGGCGCAGGTGTCACCCCCCATACACTGGTTCGCGTAATCGGTACCTCCACATGCGATGTCATGGTTTCATCATACGAGGAAATCGGTGACAAACTGATTAAGGGAATATGCGGTCAGGTAGATGGTTCCGTTATCCCCGGAATGATCGGACTTGAAGCCGGGCAATCGGCTTTTGGTGACATTTACGCGTGGTTCAGGCATCTGTTGGAATTTCCCATCAGAAACATATTGGGAAATACGACACTGATTGATGTCAATACACGTGCGGCACTAATTGAAGAAGCATGCGAAGGAATTATCTCGACGCTGACAGCAGAGGCCGAAAAAATACCATTAAGCGAAAGTACCGTCATTGCTACCGATTGGATGAATGGCCGCCGTACCCCTAATGCCAACCAGTTGCTGCAAGGTACAGTCACCGGATTGACAATAGGCACAACAGCCCCACAAATCTACCGTGCTTTGGTGGAGGCTACAGCATTCGGGACAAAAGTTATTGTTGACCACTTCAGAAGTGAGGGCATCCGCATAGACAACATCATAGGAATCGGAGGAATTGCCCAAAAATCTCCATTCGTACTCCAAACGCTAAGCGATGTGTTGAACATGTCCATCAAGGTATGCAACACCGACCAGGCCAGTGCTCTCGGTGCTGCTATGTTTGCAGCAACAGCTGCCGGTGTATATGAAAAAGTGGAAGATGCAATTGCAGCCATGAACTCCGGCTTTGCCAAGGAATACACGCCCAATGCTGAGAATGTAGAAATATATGCCAGCATGTACGACAAATACGTTAAAGTAGGACAGTTTACAGAAAAAGAATTATTTAATCATTAATGAAAGAACATATGAATTTGGAGGCAAAATCTACCATAGAATCAGGCAAAGCCGTTCTTGGTATCGAATTCGGCTCAACCCGTATCAAAGCGGTTTTGATTGACGAAGAAAACAGACCTATTGCCCAAGGAAGCCATACATGGGAAAACCAGCTCGTTGACGGACTTTGGACTTACAGCGTAGAAGCCATCTGGTATGGTCTTCAGGATTGTTATGCCGACCTGCGTAACAATGTCAAGGAGCAATACGACATCGAAATTGAAACATTGGCAGCCATTGGTGTCAGTGCCATGATGCATGGTTATATGGCATTCAACGACAAGGAAGAGATACTTGTCCCCTTCCGTACCTGGAGAAATACCAATACGGGGCAAGCAGCAGCAGCTCTTTCCGAACTGTTTGTATATAACATTCCTTTGCGTTGGAGTATTTCACACCTCTATCAGGCTATCTTGAACAACGAAGAACATGTTGCTGATATTAATTTCCTGACCACTTTGGCCGGATTCATCCATTGGCAGATAACAGGAAAGCGCGTGTTGGGTGTGGGCGACGCATCAGGAATGATACCCGTTGACCCCGAAACAAAAA
>CAZTPB010000240.1:0-2573 GCA_964614555.1 uncultured Bacteroides sp. | reverse complement strand
ACAACGGTTTGCCCAAATTCGCTGAAGCATATCACCCGCACAAATCTTTGGTCGTAGGTTCAGGTGGCCTTTCATTTGAGGAGTTTCTGACGATGGACTTGAATTTGTTGTTTAAATGAGGCATCCCTGAAGGGTATTATAGCCACATTTGTTTATTGCAGAAAGTAAAAAATGCCCAAATTTGTTGACTGCAATAAACAAAAAATCCTATTACTAATAACAATCTTATTATATCTTCGTAAAATCAACGTTTAAGGATACATACATTTCTCACCAATCCTCCAACTCTCTACCATCTTCGTGATGGAAGAAATCTACCATTTTAGAGAATGAGGCATGGGTAAACGTCTGATTCTTATCCTCTAAATAGCAGATGGGTTTTTCGCCTATGAAGGATGCCCAACGGGAGAATGTGCTGAATGGACCTATGATGTAATCACAAAGAGAGAGTGTGTATAGGTCGGTAATTACCGAGGCATCTTCACCTGTATGGAATGCAATGTTCAAGTTGGGGAACATTGCTTTTGACAACTTTTCGTTGGATGAAATGAAGAAAGAGACATGCTTGTCGGGGAACAAGTCGGTTACCCTTTGCATAAACTGATTGTATTCTTCAAAGGAATAGTAGAAACGTCCTTCGTTCCAATCTTTGTAATCACCTCGGCGGATATGTACACCAACAACTATATCGGATTCTTTTCGGAGATTACCGATGATGTTTGTTGCTGCGTTTACAATGGTTTCTTTAGGTGTAAAAATCTGTTGCAATTCTTTCTTCGCCTCTGCAATATATTGAGTATCCCGTCGTGTATGCCATCCTTTAATGAATCCCAAGAAACGGAAAACTTTATCCCACCGTTCACTATGTGTCAATTTCCAAGTTCCACCTTTGAAATTGTTCCAACCATTTCCACGATTCAGATACCATGGCTGGTAAAAAGGGAAATAGATATATTTGGAATGAAGCAAATGCGGAAAATCTTCAATGGTATAGTCAAAGAAAAGTATCATCATTTTCTTCTTCTTCACGATACACTCTGATAATGTTCCAACATATGTCCATAAACGGTTGCACGTCTGTCCGGGGGCATCACAGATTACTTTCATTTTGTTTTTGGTTTTATATAAAACTTCCCGATTCTTTATCGAGCAAACTTCCCATCATGGAGATTGCATAAAGAGGGCAAATGTACACGCGGCGCACAGCATCATCAGCATCTTTATCCACATAGTCGAAAGATGCAAAGTTTTCCAACGAACACCTGATAGCTGTAGAAAGTTTCTTATCACGCATAAACAACCACAAACTTTTCATGCCACCTTGCGTTCCTGATTTCACTTCTACAGGCAATACACATTGACTATAACTAGCCAAATAATCAACCTCTGCTGATGAGTTCTTGGATTGCCGCAACCAATAGAAAAGGCTATGACGGATGTTGGGACTTTGATAATGCAACATTTCAAGACCTGCTATTTGTTCGGCCATAGGCCCTTTGTTGACCAATTCTGAAACTTCGGAAGTCAGAATATGAGTAGTAAGTTGAGTAATGTCAACAGATGCCATATTCAGCAAGCGAAGCATTAATCCTGTATCCAAAAGCAACATTTTACGATATGCATTGTCCGCTTCACTTCCCAAAGGAATACCATTTGCATCTGTATGCGTTACAGGAATAAGAATACCAGCAAGCACCAACATTTCAAGAGCTTTCTTTACGTCATTCGTCTTATATCCTCCACCAACTTGTGAATAGACGAACTTCTGTGTAGCCTGAACGGCTGCACTTCGCATAACTAACCGAAGAAGCACAGGGTCAACACGCTTTCGGTATTTTGGGAAATCATCTTCATAACTTACGATAATATCATCTTGAATTTCCTGACATTCGATAAAGTCATGCGTCCTTACCCATCTGTCCACCACTTCGGGCATACCTCCGACAAGCATATAGGTACGCAACAATTTTATCAGCTTTTCATGTAATGGTACAGCCATAGGATTGGAAAAAGAAGATTGGTTACGGGCTTCCAATAACAACTCTTCGCCATTGGCTTTCAAGAATTCGTCAAATGTCATGGGATACATGAACATGGAGTGGATGCGTCCGACACCGAACGTAGGAAGTTCTTCCAACGCAAACTCCAACAGTGAACTAGCAGCCACTACGTGAAGTTCGGGCATGTCCTCCTTAAAGAAACGAAGTGCCATGATGGCTTCAGGGCAACTCTGAATCTCATCAAGGAACAGAAGTGTAGTACCCGCCTTGATGGATTTTCCACACATGGCAGACATTTGGGGAATAATACGGCTTACATCAAGATTATCCTTGAAAATAACTTTGTATTCAGGTTGTTTCTCAAAATTAACCTCTACATAATTCTCAAACCGTTTTCCCAAATGGCGTACAGCAGTAGATTTTCCGACCTGTCTTGCACCACGCAATAATACAGGCTTGTGAATGTCACGAGACGCCCATTCTGAGAGATATTTATCTATGTTTCTTTCGTAATATGCCATAATCCGCTGTAAATGTGTCGCAAAGATACAAAATAAAAAAATCCAAGGTAAT
>CAZTPB010000239.1:0-2584 GCA_964614555.1 uncultured Bacteroides sp. | reverse complement strand
TAAAAGAAACAAAAAGACAAGCAAATCGTCCAAGCAGAGAACCACCCCGAATAAACGAAGAAACTAATTTATAGAACCTCCCTACACTCACTTCTCCTTAATTATTATTATTGACAGCATCCACCGCAGCCTGCTCTTCGCTGACCACCACACCGTCTTGCGAACCTCCATTCAATATGGAGCCTACAATGGACGATACCGATGTCCCGACCTCTTCTTTTGACGGTGTGGCCGCAGGAACAGGTTGCTGCTGTTGCCCCTGAGTTGCTGTCGGCTCCAATTTGGAAGGCTTGGAAGGCTTGACAGGAATCTGGTCACACTCCGGTTTTCTTGCCGGTTGTGCCGGTTGTTCCTCTTTTTCCTCCTCAGGAGCTGCATTGCACGACTTTACATACATCGCCCCAAACACCCCTAATGCTATCACAGCCACGCCCACTGCTATATTTCTGACGGACAAGAACTTTCTCCATCCCGTTCTGGGAACCTTGTCCCCGTTCGCTACCGGTTGTCCGTTGCCGGAACCTTCCCCCGCCGAAACAGAAGCATCTTCATCCTCTTCCACCACAGCCATATGTCCGTTCGTTCTGTCCGAAGGAGGTGCAACAAAGACGGAATCTGTCACGTCCTCCACCCGGATGATGAACGCCGTGTGGTTGTCGCGGTTCTCTTCTGTCGCTCCTCTCAGAATCTCAATCCTGCGTTCGTCAGTCCCTCCTTGGGCAGAGAAGATATTCTTCAACACCTGTCCGTTCTCCATTTCGGGTTGCTCCAACATACCGTCGGAACACATATAGAAATAGTCACCCGGCTTGATGTCTGCCGTATGATATTCATCTGCCTTGGGCCTGCGTTCTTGATTGGGCTGCATGGCACGGGTAATGACATTCTTTTGTTTCGAAAAGCGGGCCTCTTCGCGGGTCAGTTCGCCAATCTTCACAAGGTCGTTCACCAGCGAGTGGTCCTCCGTCTCATGCAGGATCTGTGTCTCTTCTCCCGTCTTTCCGGGGCGTATGTGATAGACCCTGCTGTCCCCCATATGGGCGATGGTCACCCCTTCGTTGTGGAATTTCAGGAAGGTCATGGTTGTCCCCATCTTCTTCTCCGCTCCGCTATCTTTCCGGTCCAATGCATCAAAAGCCGCAGCAATGGCGGCCTTCAGGTCCTCATTAGTAAATACCCCTTCCGCATCGTGTCCGTTGTCACGGATGGATGCACTCATTGCTTCACACACGGTGGCACTGGCCACCTCACCGGCATCGTGTCCGCCCATGCCGTCACACAGGATGAATGTCCGGTCCGCTTCCGTCGCCTTTCCGAAGGGCGGATACAGACTGTCCTCCTGATGCGGGTTGCCTTCGGCGTCCTTACGTTGGCCGAATTCCCAAATACTATAAACTTTCAGTTTGTATTTCATGATTGTCAAATTTCTGTTGCTTCATCATCGGGTATCTCAAACTTCAATGTGGCATCAGGCAATCTGATGACATCGCCATGGCCGAGGATCAGCACATCGCCATACACCAGAGGTTCATTCCCGATGAATGTCTTGTTCACTTTCTCTTTGCAAAGCGAGACGTAGTGCACAAAGCCCTTGGCCGGCATCTTCTTCACCTCTATCAGCAGGTGTTCCCTGCTCATCGCCCGCTTTTCTGCAGTATCAATTTGGAAGTCGGCCTGCGACTTCACACTCTTCCGCCCCACAACATTCCGTCCGGTACGCAGTTGGAAGACCTTCGCCGTCCCCACCACCTTCAACCGTCCCAAAGTGAAGTTCATCTGGGGCAATTGGGTTTCAGTTTCGTCATTTCCAGAATGGCGAATCGTATCGTCCGTTTCTGGATATTCTGTATCCGGTTCTTCATTATTATACGTTGCACCCGGCGAAACCCGTTTGAATTCCGTAAAAGGATACTTGTTTTTACAGATCGGGCAAGTCACATGCTTGTTCTCTATCCCCGACTGGTTCTTCACCGAAAGCACCGTCCCGCAAAAGGGGCATTTTATTTTGATTATTTCATCCATTCCGTTCTAAGTCTATTACCATTTCATCACTATCATATTGTCACTGAAGTTCCCCCACATCACAGGGTGTTGTTCGCCACCGGAAATCCGGCTCACCCCTTCATGCACAAAGTCAAACAGTTCCTTGGCTGTTATCGTCCGGTTGCGGTTGGCGTCCGCATTGCCCCGGAGCCCCTTTTGCAGATAGGTGGTAAAGAAACCGTTCTGCATATCCCTGCGTTCAATGGAGTTCTCATTGTTTCTGGAGGAGAGGAACAACATCACGTTCGCCTTCTTGGCAGCCGTGATGGCTCCTTGCCCTTCCGTGTCATCCACCCGCATCCCGCCGGAACGGCAGGCATCCACAAACATCATCTTGTTCCGGCAGCGGCTTTTGGCCATGGCCTTGCGCACCTCGTCGTAGCCGAGGTTTCCGTCGCTGGCACAAAACCCTCCGGGATAGCCGTGCCCGCTGAAGAAGAACACGATGACGTCATTCTCCTTGGCCTTGCCGAACACCTTGTTCATCGCCCGTACAATCCGGCTTTTGGTAGCCTTCCCATCGAGCAGCAGGGCATAATCC
>CAZTPB010000238.1:0-2673 GCA_964614555.1 uncultured Bacteroides sp. | reverse complement strand
CATTGGGGCCCAGTCCGTCCAACTGCTTCAAGCCTCCATAACGGCTACCCATACCGGCGGCCAATACAAACAATGTAGGTTTCATAATTTTATATCTGTTAAAAAAAGTTTTGGTTTAAGATTAGCACCTTTGTCATGTCTTGTTTTTACCCTGCAAATATACATTTTATTTCTTAGCTCAGCAAAATTATCTGTCATATTCTAAAAAAATGCACTATCTTTGCGGACAAAATGATATTCTATGCAAGACGAAATAGAGAAAATGAGGAATGGCCAACTGGCCGATTTCGACAAGCCGGAGCTTCAAGAGAGTTTGCGCCATGCCAAAATCCTGTTGTCAAAGATGCGTACGATGAGCATTTACGATGCAGCTTATCGTCCGTTGTTGGAGGAGCTGATACCGGGGATTCCTGCATCGTCGGTGGTGATGCCTCCTTTTCATTGTGACCACGGGCACGGCATCAAGCTGGGCGAGCGTGTGTTTGTCAATGCCGGATGCACTTTCCTTGATGGAGCCTATATCCGTATCGGCAACTACACACTGGTAGGTCCCAATGTACAGATTTACACACCCCACCACCCTATTGACTACATTGGGCGGCGGGAGAATAAGGAATATTCCTTCCCCGTCACCATTGGAGAAGATTGCTGGATAGGCGGTAATGTCACTATTTGTCCGGGGGTCACTATCGGTCACCGTTGCATCGTTGCGGCGGGCAGTGTGGTGATACATGATGTGCCCGATGGTTGTATGGTGGCGGGAAATCCTGCACAAATAAAAAAGAGGTTGGAAAAATAATCAAGAGAATATATATATATAATGGACAAGCAAGCGACACAACAGATACACATTAGTGCATACAATTATCAGCTTCCTGACGAACGGATTGCCAAATTTCCTCTGCCTGAGCGCGATTGCTCCAAGTTGTTGATATACGATAAAGGACGAATAGCAGAGCAGACTTTCACCTCCCTGCCCGACCTGCTTCCTGAAGGGAGCCTCGTGGTGTTCAACAACACCAAGGTGATACAAGCACGCTTACACTTTCGTAAAGAGACGGGGGCACTCATCGAAGTTTTCTGTCTCGAACCGGCCGTTCCGCATGATTATGCACAAAACTTCCAGCAGACCGGCCGTTGCAGTTGGCTCTGTCTGGTGGGTAACCTGAAGAAGTGGAAAGAAGGGTCACTGCAGCGTACCGTAGAAGTGAACGGACAGCTGGTGACTCTCACGGCTACACGAGGTGAGAACCGTGGCACAAGTCATTGGGTGGAATTTTGTTGGGACAATGCGTCCGTCACCTTTGCCGATTTGCTTGAAGCGGTAGGCGAACTCCCTATCCCGCCCTATCTCAACCGTGCCACTGAAGAGAGTGACAAGGAGACCTATCAGACAGTCTATTCGAAGATAAAGGGAAGTGTGGCTGCTCCTACGGCCGGACTTCATTTCACCAATCGGGTATTTGATTCGCTCCGTCGGCACGGTATAGAATGTGAGGAATTGACGCTGCATGTGGGCGCCGGTACCTTCAAGCCCGTGAAGAGTGAAGAGATTGGTGACCATGAGATGCACACTGAGTATATCTCCGTGAGCCGCCACACTATCCGCCGGTTGATAGCACATGGGGCGGAGGTGACAGCTGTGGGAACCACCAGCGTACGCACTCTCGAAAGCCTCTACTATATAGGCGTAACCCTCAGTCGCACCCCCGATGCCACGGAAGAAGAGTTGCACGTCAAGCAATGGATGCCCTATGAGTATGAGGAGGCCGTCACCAAAGGTAAATATCGCAGACTCACCCCCATAGAGACGCTGCAAGCGATTGATGCTTATATGGAGCGTAATCACTTGGAGGTGTTGCATACCAGTACGCAGATTATCATTGCTCCCGGATATGAGTATCATTTCGTAAAACGCATGGTCACCAATTTCCACCAACCGCAAAGTACCCTGCTGCTCCTTGTCTCCGCTTTTGTCAAAGGCGATTGGAAGCGCATCTATGACTATGCCCTTTCACACGACTTCCGTTTTCTCAGCTATGGAGATTCAAGTCTGTTGATACCGTAATTCAGTTGACAACTATAACCTATATGCAAGACAACAACCAAGAAATGTTTCCCATCGTGGATGAAGAGGGAAATATCCTCAGTGCTGCCACGCGCGGTGAATGCCATAGTGGCAGCAAACTGTTACACCCCGTAGTGCACCTCCACCTTTTCAACTCAAAGGGTGAACTCTATCTGCAGAAGCGTCCCCAATGGAAAGACATACAGCCCGGCAAGTGGGACACGGCCGTAGGCGGACATATTGATCTTGGCGAACATGTGGAGCAGGCACTTCTCCGCGAAGTGCGCGAGGAATTGGGCATCACCGCTCTTACTTCCTCTCCCATGCTGATTGCCAAATATGTCTTCGAGTCAACCCGCGAGCGTGAACTCGTCTTTGTGCACCGCACCGTCTATGACGGAGAAGTAAGCCCCAGTGAAGAACTCGACAGCGGCCGCTTTTGGACAATAGCCGAGATTAAAGAACATATCGGAAAGAGCATCTTCACTCCCAACTTTGAAAGTGAATACCTCCGGTTTGAGAAGGAGCTGGTTTCGTGCAAGTAAAGGTTTTCTTTTGAATAAACTACATCTTTACTGGTGAAACCTTGGGGGAGTGTGATTTTT
>CAZTPB010000237.1:0-2703 GCA_964614555.1 uncultured Bacteroides sp. | reverse complement strand
TTTTAGTCTTATTTGTTATTGATTTAGTCATTCTGAACCGTATTTTTTAAAAAAAGTAAGATTCTGCGGCAAACGAGCCGCTTGCTTGTGATAGGGATAATGCCCCTAATCCAAAAAATATAGGTGATTTTTCGGATTGTAATCCAAAAAATGCTATATAAATTTTGGATTAGACTGTTTTTTGCTTTACTTTTGCATCGTTTTAACAAAGGAAAAGCCGTATGATAACGAGAACATTGCAGAAGCGGATAGAGGAAAAGCTCTTCAAGGGAAAGGCTATCGTGGTGATTGGAGCAAGGCAGGTGGGCAAAAGCACCCTGTTCCGGCAGATTACGGAAGGACTGGACATGCCGGTGCTTTCGTTGAATTGCGACGAGCCGGAGGTGCGTGAGATGCTGATGGGGATGAACACCAATGCGCTGAAACTGTTGGTGGGAAACCATCGTCTTGTGATGATAGATGAGGCACAGCGTGTGCCGGATATAGGCATGACACTGAAACGTATGACAGACAATCTGCCTGATGTACAGTTGATGGTCACCGGCTCTTCCTCCTTTGAATTGCAAAATCGGTTGAACGAGCCGTTGACCGGGCGGAAGTACGAATACCATCTTTATCCCCTATCTACCCGTGAGCTCTTGGAGCATGGGGGGCTGTTGGCGGTCAGGCAGTCGTTGGAGTCGCGTCTTGTTTATGGTTCTTATCCCGACATCATCAATCATACCGATGAGGCCAAGGAGTTGTTGATGAACATTGCCGGCAGTTATTTGTACAAGGATTTGTTGGCATTGGAGGACATCCGTCGGCCTGCGCTGTTGGAAAAACTGCTGGTGGCACTGGCTCTGCAGGTGGGGAGCGAGGTCTCTTATAACGAGATTGCTCAAACCGTGGGAACTGACAGCAAGACGGTGGAGAAGTACATCGACTTGTTGGAGAAATGCTACATCGTCTTCCGCCTCAATGCCTTTAACCGAAACCTGCGGACAGAGCTGAAGAAAAGCAAGAAAATCTATTTCTATGACAACGGTATCCGCAATGCCGTCATTCAAAACTTCTCCCCTTTGACCATGCGCAACGATTCCGGGGCTTTGTGGGAGAACTTCTTCATCAGCGAGCGCATCAAGGCAAACGAATATACCGGCCGCTATGCCAAGAGCTATTTTTGGCGCACCACCCAGCAACAGGAGATAGATTACATAGAAGAGGCTGACGGCCGGTTCACAGCCTTTGAAATGAAATGGAATCCTCGAAAGAAGGCAACGGCTCTGCCAGCCTCCTTCCTGAAGACGTATCCCGTGGCACAGACGGCCGTCGTCACTCCTGAAAACTATGTGGAGTGGTTGTGAGACGATAATGGGTCAAAAGTTTTCAATCGGCTATTTCCCCAAAACCTGCCGGAGAACACATAATCCCTCACTTTCCCCGATACCGGTAGTGGTAGTCGATGCCGAAGAGGGCGCCGGCAAAGGTGCTCACTTCGCCGAAGGCAACGAGGACGCTGGCATCGATGACCCCTATGGGTGGGAGGAAGATGCCGCTGTAGAGCAGCCCCACTCCCGCAAGGGTGAGCAGGGCCGCTACGGTCAGGTGGACGACACGGAGGTTCATCCGAGGGTCTGCATGCCGAGGGCACCGGCCAGGGCCGAGGCTACGGCGATGATGATGCGTATCACGGTCTCCCATACCGACCGCGACTTGCCTGAGTTGTTGGTGTTGTCTGATGTTTTCATGGTTTTTACTGGATTTTAAGAGTTAAGGGAGGTTCTATAAATTAGTTCCTTCGTTTGTTCGGGTTGGTTTTCTGCTTGGATGCTTTGCTTGTCTTTTTGGTCTTTTTGTCCTTATCTTCTTGATACGTAGCCCGCTACGCATCTTCACAGATAAGGATAAAAATCCTCAAAAATCCAAAGCAAATCCTCTCAAGCTAATTTATAGAACCTCCATTAATGGTTGAGGAGTCAGGCCCATGCGGCACGCCGGCTTCACAACCGGCGACAGTGTGTTGCCCGGATGCTGCCGGCGTGCCGTCGGGGGCTACGGATCAAAGCGGATTGCTTTCGTCATCGCCGGTGTTGGAGCTGCCGGAGTCACCGGTATTGCCGTTGCCGGAGTCGGAGTCATCCTCGGGGATGGTGTTCTCCTCATCAGCATCGGCCACGGTGTCGAAGTTGGTGAGTTTGGACTTCGTGGCCACCTTGGTCTTGAAGCTCACCGAGGGGAGCAGGCGGATGTAGATGCGCTTCACGCTGTCGGCATTCACCTCTTTGGCGGTCGTTTCTCCGACTGAGCTGAGGGTGGTATAGATGCTTCCCAATGCCGGGAGCTGCACACGGTAGCCCAGGGTGACGAGGTTGACCACTTCGTTCATCGAGTCGCGCAGCACCGAGGTCACGATACCCTCTGACACACCGGTGCGGGCTGAGATGCGATCCACGAGGTCTGTTTCATCCACCACACCCACGCTCTTCACACGGGCATAATAGCGGGGTTCTGCACTTGAATCCTTGGGATTCTTCACTAAACGGGGCTGATAAAAAATAGCCATAATGTTGTCTCCTTTCTTTGTTTTTTTCAGAGACCGGCCGTTGCCTTTTGTGGCGACCCGCCCGTTCTCTGAGGGTTAATCACTGTGGTTGTTTAGGGAGGTCCTATAAATTAGTTTCTTCGTTTATTCGAGGTGGTTCTCTGCTTGGACGCTTTGCT
>CAZTPB010000236.1:0-2731 GCA_964614555.1 uncultured Bacteroides sp. | reverse complement strand
TTAAGGAACATACGTGCAATGGCTATCCGTTGCTGTTGGCCACCCGACAAGAGTTGCGCCTTCGAATCAAAGCCATTGGGCAACTTCATCACTTGGTCATAAATATAGGCTTTACGGGCCGCTTCTTCTACTTGTTCACGTGTGGCATCGGGTTGTCCGTAACGAATATTCTCTTCAATGGAGCCATCAAAGATATGATTCTTCTGCAACACCATACCAATGTTGTCGCGTAGGAACCGGGTGTCATACTCCCGCAAATCCACACCATCCAATTTGATGGAACCGCAATCGGGTTCATAAAACTTCACCAATAGATTAAGGATAGTCGATTTGCCAGCCCCCGACAGTCCTACGAGTGCTGTAATCTTGCCACTCTCGATACGCATATCAATGTCGTGAAGTGCTTTCGTGCCATTGGGATAGGTGAAGTCAACGGTAGAGAGTTCAAAATTTCCCTTCACCCGTTCGGGACGATAATGCCCGGTAGGTTCACATTCGTCATCGGCCTCCAGTATATCAAAGAATCCTTCTGCATATATCAGGGCATCGTTCATCTGGTCGAAAATGCGTTGCAACTGCGTGATGGGAGCCGTCACATTGGAGAAGAGCATGACGTGATACATAATCTTACCGATGGTCATACCCGGATAATCAGTCAGCACCAGGTAGGCCGTCAAGATAATTATCAGCACCGTACCCGTCTGACGGACAAAACTCTTCATCCCATCAAAATAGAAAGAAGTTTTGCGTACGCGCATCTGATTATCGGTAAACTCAGTCTGCAGGTGCCACTGTTTCTCGCTCTCTATCTGTTCGCGATTGAATGATTTGATGACATTGATGCTCTCAATAATATTCATCACCCCGTGGCTCTTCTGCTCGCGATAGGAACGCATATTGCGCCGCCACCCCTGCAAACGCCGGGCCTGCCGAATCGTAATCCAGATATAGACAGGCACTATGCACAATGCCGTAAGCCCCACATAGACATTGGCTGCAAACATCAGTATCAGCGCCAGTACCGCACTCATAAAAAGCGGCAACAGATCAATGAAAAAGTTCTGCACCGTGGATGAAAGACTGCTCACTCCTTGGTCGATACGGGTCTGCAACTTGCCCGTCTCGTTATTGGCACGTGTAAAGAAAGCCATACGATAGCGCAACATATGGTCAATAACTGCTTGGGACAGGTCTTTGGACACGTTGATACGCATCTTCTCTCCAAAGTAATGCTGTGCATAAGTTATCACGGCCGAAAGCACCTCCTTACCCAACAACACAATGCTGATTACCGTAAGGATATGAGCGGCCTTGCTCCACGCAAGTGTGTCTGTAGTAATCAGTGAATTGATGGCATCAACCGTACGGTCAAGCACCACCGCATTAATCTGTGCAATGAAAGAGCCGATAAGTGTCAGTACTAATGTCAGTACCACCAACCAACGATAGGGCTTTACATAGGGAGCAATCTTCCGAAAAAGGGTTATCAGATTCATTTTGAAATTTATATCGGATTATAACTCTTCGTAAGCCGGGCTAAAGGTATCACCGTCACTGACACGTCCGCTGGACAATCCTTTCTTCAGCCAACGCACACGTTGGGCCGAAGTGCCGTGGTTGAAAGCATCAGGCACAGTATATCCTTGGGCCTTCTTTTGCAAATAGTCGTCACCAATGCGTGAAGCAACATTGATTCCCTCCTCAATGTCGCCATCTTCGAGCGAACCAAACATTTGATTATCATGATTGGCCCATATACCAGCCAAGAAGTCAGCTTGAAGTTCCAGACGCACACTGATACGGTTACTCTCTTTCTCACTCACCCTACTCATCTCGGCATGAGCCTTGTCGAGAATGCCAAGCAGGTACTGTACATGGTGACCCACCTCGTGAGCAATCACATAGGCATAGGCAAAATCGCCATCGGCACCCAACTGTTTCTTCATCTGAGTAAAGAAGGAAAGGTCGATATAGACGCTTTGGTCAGCCGAGCAATAAAAAGGTCCAGACGAAGAGGTGGCTCCTCCACACCCCGACTGTACGCTGCCGGTAAAAAGCACCAGACGGGGAGGCTCGTACGTGCGCCCCATTTTTTGGAACTCTTTCGTCCACACATCTTCCGTACCTGCCAATATCTGACTGGAGAATTTGGCCAGTGCCTCCTCTTCAGCCGTAGGCTCATAGGCCGATGCCTGCCCCTGTTCGGTGACAATGCTGCCCAAATCTGCATTCTCCAATACACTGAGTGGGTTTCCACCCATCATCCAAGTAATCAGGGCAGCAATAACCAACCCTCCAATACCAATACCTGCTTTCTTTCCACCACCTGTGCGGCGACGGTCGTCCACATGACGACTCTCTCTTCTCCCATCCAATCTCATAACTAATAGGATTTTAAATTCATTATAAATAATCTTAATCGCGACAAAGATACGACAAAATCACGAAAGAAGGTAATGGTCAACGTTTTCCCGTCGGTATAAGTCATGTCATAAATGTCAGAAATAAGAATAATTTCTTCATAAAGTTTCATTATCTTAATCGTTACAATTGATTTCAATTTCGTAGTTTGATTACTTTTTGTACATAAAGTTTAACCGACAAATTTTGTCGGACAATTTACCAAGTCCCCCTTTATCGTAATGACTGACACCGACCGTTGCATTCTGACAGAAAGGGGTTACACGGGATACTCTTCAAAGGCATAGAGCACCGTGGAGAGATACCGTTC
>CAZTPB010000235.1:0-2737 GCA_964614555.1 uncultured Bacteroides sp. | reverse complement strand
GTGCCGTGTGCGGGAAGCGATACGGCAAACCCCTCATCGGTGGCGGTTATGCGTACACCTTCGCCGGTAGCCGGGTTCTCTATATGTTCCGGTGAGATGCTGACAGGCAGTTTGCAGGCATTGACGATGTAGCCCGTGGGGTCGGTCATCAGTGCTACCACAGAGGCATTGCTGAAGTGGTTCACTGTGCCTGCAGGCACCTTCCAGGTGAACTGGCTGGCGTATCGCTCACCGCCTTTCACTTCGGCAGGCAGCTGGCTGTCGTTGCCGTAGCCGTTGAATGTGCCGTTATAGGCTGCGCGTGCCACGTGGTCGAATTTCATTCTCACACTTGTCGGCAGTGCCCCCCATCCTCCTGTCCCTGTGATGGTGTCCTTGAGCCCGTAGTAGGTATAGTTGGTGTAGGCGCGTCCGTTGTTCTGCACATAGAGCGAGCCGTCAGGAGCAGTGACACTGTCCTCCAACAGAATGAGGGCGATGTCATAGCCGTTGGTACTCATGTCGTTGACGAAACGGCTTTTAATGTTGACTTCCAGTGTGTTTTCCTGTGTGTCGGTGAGTATAGCGGTACCTTCCAATTCAGCCACGGCATATTGTCGTTGTGCCAACTGTAGGAAGTACTCCACACCGTAGTCGGGGGCATAAAAAAGATAATTGTAATTATCATCTAGACCTACGGGTTGCCCCAAATATTTGCGGTCAACCATGATAGTCGGATAGGCAGGGAAACTACAGAACTGTATGTATTCGGGATAATACATGGGGTCGGTGGTGTTGTCGCCATGCACGGCGATGGTTATCACGTTGTCGGCATAGTGCTCTTCCAAATAGTCCAAGGCAATGGCTCCGTCAGGGCAATTGCTGCACCAGGTGCCTGTGCCTTCTTCAATCAGTGAACGTCGGTTGCTGATGAAATAAGTGCCTCGGACAGAGTCGCGTGTAGTCAGAGCCGGATCACCGTCAATTTCTATCCAGGTGTCATAGGTGAGTGTGGTGTTTACGGGTACGCTCATCTCCTGCGTCATTGTCAGTGTGGCAGTCTGGCCTTTGCTGAGACCCAGCTCCCGGAACTCTTCGCTGAATTCTTCTATGCGTTCGGCATTACCCGTGCGGTAACATACTTTCGCTGCATCAAGTATTTCGTCTTTGATGTTCTTTATCCGCAGACTCATCTGCGTTTTGCCCGTGTCAGTCATGATGGGGGTCACCACTTCATAGGTGGCACGGTCTTGCGTGGATGAGGCTTCAGGCCCCTTCACTACGATGTCGTCCACACAGATCACATATTTGTCATAAGATTCGTTGACGAAAGCGATGTATATGGTCTTTCCTGCATAAGCATCGAGGCTCACTTCATGGCTCTGCCAGTTGCTGCTTTCGGCGTCGATAGTGAAGATAGGAGTGGGTTCGAAATCGCTCATGTCGGCACTTTTGGTGGAGACATACACCTTGAGGCCGTCTCTCTTGACAGCTGACAGAGCCATCGATTTCCAACTCAGTTTGGCACCCTCCCCATAGATTTTTAGTTGGGGGGTCACCATCCAATCGTTGGCTTTACCCGGTGTCGTGAATATGGATGCACTGGCCATCAGCTTGTTGGTGTCGCCTGCGTTCAGCTTTACGAGATGCCATGTCCCGCATTCCAATCCAGTGCCGACCAGATCTTCGGTCAGCTCCATTCCGTCGCCGTCATAATAAGTCAGCGTGGTGGGTTTGCTTTCCACCTGGAAGTCCTGACTGTAATAGACGGTTTCTTGTGCCAATATTGCCTGTTGTGCGGCTCCCCATGCGAGGGTTGCCCATACAAAGAGTCTTTTTTTCATAGTTTTGTCTTTTGTTTATTCCTTTTTTTGTTGCAGTTACCATAGGTGTCTTGTGGCGGCAAAGGTAATGATTTAATTTGTAACGGCTCCTTTTTTGTCTGTAAAATGTAAAAAAACGGCCTTTACTCTCACGTCGGGGTGATTTTTCTTTCAGGTAGGAGAAGAAAAAAGGGGAATGCTGAAATTTTTCGTTATTTCCTTGTGACTTCTGATAAATTACCTTAAATTTGCAGCCTATTCATATTGTGCTCGCGAAAATAACTAACTAAAATATTAATTTCAAAAACAAAAAAACAAGTAACACTATGTGGTTAAGTAATTCAACTGTAGGAAGGAAAGTGGTGATGTCTGTCACGGGCGTTGCACTGATCCTGTTTCTGACGTTTCACATGGCGATGAATCTGGTGGCACTGATTTCTGCCGAGGGCTACGACATGATTTGTGAGTTCTTGGGTGCCAACTGGTATGCGCTGGTGGCAACGGCCGGTTTGGCGGCCTTGTTCGTGATTCACATCATCTATGCCTTCTGGCTGACAATCCAGAACCGTAGAGCACGTGGTAGCGAGCGCTATGCTGTGACTGAGCGTCGCAAAGACAAAGTGGAGTGGGCATCACAGAATATGCTCGTTCTGGGTATTATCGTCATTTTGGGTCTTGCCCTGCACCTGGTACACTTCTGGGCCAAGATGCAGTTGCCCGAAATCATGCACATGACGGGCGCACATGTAGATGGCACAACATTGGTTTACGCAAAGGCAGGAGTGCATCACATCCAAGCTACTTTCGGATGTTTGGTGAACGTGGTTCTCTACCTCGTGTGGTTGGGTGCTCTCTGGTTCCACTTGAACCATGGTTTCTGGAGTGCCATGCAGACATTGGGCTGGAACAACCAGGTGTGGCTGAACCGCTGGATC
>CAZTPB010000234.1:0-2738 GCA_964614555.1 uncultured Bacteroides sp. | reverse complement strand
AAATGACTGGAAAGCAAAAAGAATCATCTGCTAATAAGCAAAGTTGGGTTAATTGTTAGTAAATGTGTCTACCTATAGCAGTATAAGACACATTTTGGGGAGTTATTGTGAAAACAGAAAACTTTCACCTTGTTTCCTTCCTATATTCTTTTTTATTGACTATATTTGCCAAATATTTTGAAAAGAAGAATGATTACCATGAATATGAAACGAAAACTATTTGTCCTTGCAGCGGCATTGCTGCCGCTGTGCGCTGATGCACAGTATCAAAAGGTACAAGAGAGAAAGGCGGGCGACAATCGGCCGTTGACCGAGTTTGCGGATGAACAACGCACGCTGTTCAACTTCGACTGGAAGTTTATGTTGGTAACCCCCGAGAACAAAGGGACAGACTTTGCTTCACCCACACTGAACGATGCAAATTGGCGCACACTGGACCTTCCGCACGATTTCCAGTGGGAACAACCTTGGAGTCAAGATGCAGGCGGTGCACGTGGATTCAAACCGACCTGTGAAGGATGGTATCGGAAGACTTTTGTGGCTGACGAAGCATGGAAGGGATTGCAGGTAAAGCTGGACTTCGGCGGCATCATCTACTTGGGTGACGTTTACCTGAACGGCAAGAAGATAGCTTCGACCGAATATGGCTATGTAGGCCTGGAAGCCGACCTGACCCCACATTTGAAGTGGGGCGAAGAGAATACGGTGGCTGTGTATGCATCTACCGGACCGAAGAAGGGCTCGCGGTGGTACACCGGTGGAGGACTTTTCCGCGATGTACACCTGCAGTTGATGAACCCCACACACATTGCCCGCCATGGAGTGTATATCACCACACCTGAAGTGTCAGAAGAGAAAGCCGCCGTGCAGGTGCAAGTGGAAGTGGCAGGTTGGCAGAAGCGTAAGGATGTACGTATCCGTACCCGCCTGTTGGATGCTGCAGGAAATGTCATAGGAAACTCTGAAGCCGGAATGCCCAAGCACACCAAGCAGAGCACTACGGAGGTGAAACTCCCCCTCATCGCGCTGTCACAACCTAACCTGTGGAGTCCGGATACTCCCTATCTGTACAAAGCGGATGTCATTGTAGAGGCCGACGGCATGGTGGTGGACAGCCTGCGCGAGGAGTTCGGCGTGCGGTGGATGGAGTTCTCACCCGAGTTCGGATTCAAGTTGAACGGAAAGAAGATTTTCCTGCAAGGCAACTCGGGACACCACGATATGGGTGTCTTGGGAGCCGCAGCCTTTGACAGTGGTATCGAACGCATGATGCGCCAACTGAAATCCTTCGGGTTCAACACCATCCGTTGTTCGCACAACCCCTACAGCGACAGTTTTGCCCGCATAGCCGACCGCGTGGGAATGCTCGTCGTTGACGAACTCATCGACAAGTGGAGTGACAAAGATTACTGGGGTGGCCGCCAACCCTTCACCCACATCTGGCCGGAGCTGATTACCGAGTGGGTAAAGCGCGACCGCAACCGCCCGAGCATCATCCTTTGGAGTATCGGCAACGAGCTTCAGATACGCAACGACTGGGCCGGACTGCCTGGCATGAACGACTGGGGAGTGACCACCTATCGCGTATTCGACCAAGTGGTAAAACGGTGGGATGACACCCGCAAGACCACAGTGGCCATGTTCCCTGCCCGCGCCGGATATATAGCCAAGAAGGACCGCGACTTCGACACTTACCTTGTGCCGCCCGAACTGGCTTGTGCTACCGAAGTAGCCTCGTTCAACTACCAGTCGGACAAATACGCTGCCTATGTCGAATACGCCCCACACCTCATCGTATTCCAGAGTGAGGCGGAGACATCGGCCATGCTGGCTCCTTTCTATAACATGAACCACGAGACAATGGTGGGTATGGCATACTGGGGCGGTATCGAATACTGGGGAGAATCGAACGCATGGCCCAAGAAGGGGTGGAACTACTCATTCTTCAACCACACACTGCGTCCCTATCCACAGGCATACCTTGTAAAAAGCGCGTTCGTCCCACATGAGCCGTTGGTGCGTATCGGAGTGATTGACGCCAAAGGGGGTGAAAGTGTGAGTTGGAACGATGTCATCGTAGGTCGTCCCTCCATCCTCGACCATTGGAACTTCCCCGATGGCAGCAAGCAAAATGTAGTGACCTATACCAATGCCCACAGCGTGGAATTGCTCGTTAACGGGAAGAGTATAGGCACTCGTCTGAATGATGCCACCCAAGGGGAGAATCGCAATATCATCCTTTGGAACAATGTGGAATATCCCCGTGGTGGAGAGATTGTAGCCATTGCACGCGACATCAATGGGGCTGAAGTGACCCGACACGCCATCCAAACGGCAGGAAAGGCTATACGCCTCACCATTGAGCCGGAAACTACCGGATGGACAGCCAACGGAATGAGTCTGCTTTACCTCGATGTGACAGCCACCGACCGCCATGGCCTCATTGACCCCACTTGTACAGATTCACTGACCGTATCGGTCGAGGGAGCGGCCACCCTGCTTGCCCTCGACAATGGCGACCATCATACCCCTGACCTTTTCTACGGCATCGACTGCAAGCCCTTGAAAGAGGGGCGGATGCAAATTGTCTTACGCAGCAAACGCGAAGCAGGTCCTGTGAAGGTAACAGTCTCCACCGGCAAACTGAAACGTACGTTCAAGGTAAAGACAGTGGAGAAGTAAATACCCAATGCCTCTCGTTGAACGAGATGACGAAAGTGGTGTGTAAGAATCTTACG
>CAZTPB010000233.1:0-2740 GCA_964614555.1 uncultured Bacteroides sp. | reverse complement strand
GCTACTAGTGATGAGCTACGAGTGACCATGCGGCACTGGTCACTCGTAGCTCGTAACCGGTCGCTTACTTACAGCGGATTGCTGTCATCGCCCCCGCCTTCCGAGCCGCTGCTGTTGCCTCCCGAAGTGCCGGTATCATCAGTGCCGGAAGAGGAAGACGAATCGCTCGCCGATGAGTTCCCGGCCTTGGCCGCTGCCAGATCCACCGTGGTCTCGCCGGCCTTTTCAGCCTTCAGCGTAGCGGCTTGTGCGGCACGGCTGGCCACTTGGTTGAACTCGGCACGGCTGAGCAGGTTCTCAAAGTCCGTTCCCGGGGTGAAGAGGATGTTCACCGCCTTGATGTTGTTCTCGGTGAAGGCCTTGATGGTCTCCGCCCCCTCGCTGTTCAGGGTGAGCCAGAAGCTGCCCAGCTCTTCGAGCATGATTTTCTTCCCTTCGAGCAGTTGTTCCACTAAGCATTTGCAGGTGTCAGAGAGCACCCCTTTCACCTGTCCGCGGTTGTGACCGCCATGTTCGGCAATGTGTTCGATGAACTTCTGGAAGGTCATCACCTCTTTCACCTGAGCACGGGCATACGCCTTGGGGGCGGCTGTCTCGTCCACCGGATTGGCCTGCATGTAAACAGAATAGTTAATCATAGTGTCTGCCCCTTGCCGGTAGGGGACTTGGTATTTACACGGTACTGGGTTTTCCGTGCCCGGCGGGTTAAACAATCAATTACGATGCAAAGATAGGATGAGGAGCTATTCAAATCAATAGGCGTTCGGATATGTTCCCGAACGTTCAGAAAAAAAGAGTTTACCGTTCAATACCATTCAGAAATATAGTAGCTATGAGCGACATGGATTATAGAAAAGAGTACGCCAAATACTTCCGATTGGAGGAGGAGAAACCCCTGTTGGAAGAGACATACAAAGCTTTGCAGTGTGCCACTAGAGCACGCGAAGTGGCAAATATTGTATCCAGACTCTACGGAGTCAGTGGTATCAATTCAGCGTTGGTTGTCACCACAGAATTTATCCTGATTCTTAAAGGCATAGCTGTCAACTTCCATAAGGGAGACTCTATAAATAATGTACGCGATCAGATACACCAAGCTATAGCCAACGACAAGTGGGAGAAACGCGAGAAAGAACATCGTCTGAATCCGCTATATAAGGTCAACGAAAAGACTATAACTGTCAATGTATCGTTCACCTTTGACAAAGATAAGTTTGAACTCATCCAGCAGCTTGTGCATCAAGCCGATGCCGTGTTGAGTCAGGTCATGTTCAAGCACTTCGACGGCAATCCCGACACGGAGCATGACACCTGCCAACTCCGCGACACACCGGACCGCATCCTCTCCCTCCTTTGCCGCATTCGCGAGGAGGCCGGAGACGATGTTCTGACGGACATTTGTTATAGTTCCCCGAGCGACGGATTTGAACGCGATCATCTGACCCTTTCACAAGCCATACAATTAGCTGATTATGATGCCCGGTTATGAACACATGCTCCGGCAGATGACCGAATCCATCCGTCACTATTACGGCATTGAGGTCGGCTGCGAGACCATCCGGGGGTGTGAGTTCTTTCCTGAGAACAAGACCGTGGTGACCGGAGCGCAGACGACCCGTATCCTCCGTTTCAATCCCAAGGTAGAGACCGTCCTGGCTCTCTACAACCGGGCTATCGAGGGCGGCGAAGAGATTGGCGACACCGTCATCCGCTATGCACTCTTCCACGCCTTCCTCGAACTGGACGACTACGACAGTGCCCGCCGGCACCTGCAGGCTTTCCGCGATGAGGTCCGGAGGCTGAAGCTCGACAGCAGTTCCCAAGAGAGCCGGGAGGATGCCACCGGCCGGATACTCCTGCAGGTCTATTTCACCCTCTTTCACGAGTCGTTCCACATCATCTTTGCCCATTCGCCCGAACTGAAGGCATCGGCCATGGAGACCACGCGCGAACTGTTGCGCGACATGAAGGTCGAGCTGGAAGACCAACTCTCCACCATCACCTCCGAAGAGCTGCTTTCGCACGCCAAAACACAGGAACAGATAGAGGCACTCATCCCGCAGGAGTTTCCCCCAGAGATTCGGGAGATAATGAGGCTGCAGCTGCAAAAAGAGATGGGACACCATCCCTTTCCGCCTGCCTATTTCGACGAACTCATCGGCGGCAGCGACGAGCCTCTGCTCGAAGAACTTTCCTGCGACCGTCAGGCATGGCTCAACTTTTGCACCATGGCGGAGGGCGACGGTTGTACGACCGACGACCTCCTGCAGTTTCACCTTTGGTTCTACACCGTCTTCTGCGCCACCGACTTCAACCGCAACCTGCTGTCGCAATACCGCCCGGCTGTCCGTGCCCGTTACACCTACGACGGTCGCCGCATCGTCTTGCGCCATGGTGCTTTCAAAGCCCTGCTCCGCCAATACAACCCCGAGGTCTATCGCCTCACATTGGGGAAATACCTCGACCGCCACAAGGGGCTTGCCTCCATCTTCCGCACAGCCACCCTCGGTCTGTTCAAATACGGGGCGGAATTTGCACGTCTCCAGGAACTTCATGCATCCAAGTCCTACTTGCCCGACCGGCGGCAGATACGGCAGTTGGAAAACGAAATGGCCGATGCTGCTGCAACACTGTGAAAAAAGCCCCCTTTTTACGTAGCTGGCTGCATAGCCAGTCGCAGCAGGCTGTGATTGCGGATGCAGCCTGCTGCAATCGCCCACGCAGCCTGCTGCATTAAAAA
>CAZTPB010000232.1:0-2761 GCA_964614555.1 uncultured Bacteroides sp. | reverse complement strand
CTTCTTGCATGAGTTGTGTGTATCATTCAGCCCTTATATCTAATTAGACCTTTAAGTTTAAGGCTTACACCGGGATACAAGAGACGAGAAAAAAGGGCGCAGTTTAAAACTTCCGTGTCAATCCCTTTTTCCCTATTCCCATCTTTGGACAGAATTCTTCCTTTCAGACCATTATCCACACGTAGAATTTCCCTTTTTACAGAATTAAATATTTTACAAATTTCAGTATATCAACAACATACACCATCTTAAACGACCAAGAATCGCGTATTTTCGTCCAAAAACTTTTTCGGACAGAAATACGCGATTCTCGCAATGTGAATATACAGTTTGACAAAATGTCAAAATTGCTTTTACAAATATTTATTTATATCTTTCTTTATTTTCAAAAGTTTTTAGTTCCTTTGCAACAAATATATACTGACCAATATAAGACATGATATCATAAATATCATTAAATAGAGAGAAAACATAATGACAACAAGAAGAATTCTTTTATTTATTGTAGGAACAGTGATTTTCCTTATTGCCCTGTTACTCGGCTTATACAATGGCTACCATGACACCATGGACAAGAAATGCGATATGGAGCCACCAACCCCGCAAGAACAGATTGTGAGCCGCATAGCGACCACCGCCTTCCCCGACCGGAAGGTGGAAGTCTCAGCCGACAAGGAGAATGCGCTGGAGGCACTCCAGCAAGCCATAGACTCCTGCTCATTGGCCGGTGGAGGCCAAGTGGTGGTGAGGGCCGGGCACTATGCGCTCAACGGCCCCTTGAAGCTGAAGAGCAACGTGAACCTGCACTTGGAGGAGGGCGCTTATCTGCAATTCAGCGGACGGGCCGATGACTTCCTGCCCGTGGTGCTCACCCGTTGGGAGGGCACCGAGCTGTACGGACACTCGCCCATGGTGTATGCCTATCATTGCACCAACATTGCCATCACGGGCAAGGGTACCATCGATGCGCAGGGAGGCAAGGAGTTTGCCCCATGGGCCGCCCAAGAGGCCCCCGACCGCGACCGCCTGCGCGAGATGGGAGACAAGCTCACACCCGTGAACGAGCGCGTGTTCGGCAAGGGCACCATCCTGCGCCCCTCGTGCATGCAATTCCTCGGATGCTCGCGCATCCTTCTGGAGGACATCACCATCAAGGATTCGCCCTTCTGGACGATACACCCAGTGTATTGCGACAACGTCATCGTGCGCGGAGTGACCATAGACAGCCACTTCCCCAACAACGACGGGTGCGACCCCGAATCCACCTCGAACGTACTGATTGAAAACTGCACCTTCCGCACAGGAGATGATGCGATTGCCATCAAGGCCGGACGCGACACGGACGGGCGGAGCATCGGACGCCCGTCGGAAAACATTGTCATCCGCAATTGTCTCTTCTACTCGGAGTGCAACGGATTGTGCATAGGAAGTGAAATGTCGGGCGGAGTGGCCAACGTGTATATGGACAACATTGAAATCGGCACGGTGAAGAATGCGCTCTACTTCAAGTCCAACCGCGACCGCGGAGGATATATACGCAACGTGCATGTGAACAACATCACCATCGAACGCGCCCTTGGTGCCATCCTCCGCTTTGAAACCAACTATTTCGGCTTCCGTGGAGGCAACTATCAGGCACGCTATGAGGACTTCAAAATAAGCAACGTGCACGCACGCACGGCCGACCACTATGCCATCTTCATGGACGGCAACGAGGAGAAACCCATACGCAACATCGAGGTGACAAACTTCCATGTGGATAAGGCCGAACGCCCCTATTACCTTATCTATACCGAAAATATCGCCTTCAAGGAATCAACGGTCAATGGCGAGGCCGTGCCCGAATACCCCGAGGAGAGCAAGGCGCGTCAGAGTTGCGACGTGTGGTGAAAAAAGAGTGAAGAAACGAAATAACCTCTACGGCCTGTAGAGGTTATTTTCAATAATCCGGCAAACCTTCTCCAATCCTTGCCGGTCAACATCGTCAAAGGTGGCCAGGTGTTCGCTGTCAATGTCAAGGACAGCGCACACTTGGCCATCTCTGTTGTATAGAGGCACCACTATCTCTGAGCGCGAAAGGCTGCTGCAGGCAATGTGCCCGGGGAATTGCTCCACGTCGGGCACCACCTGGGTGCGGCTTTCAGCCCAAGCCGTGCCACACACTCCCCTGCCCTTGCGGATGCGGTAGCAGGCGGTGCTTCCTTGGAAAGGGCCTAAAATCAATTGCTCCCCACGTACCAAATAAAAACCTATCCAAAACCATTTGAAGCATTCGCGCAAAGCGGCACTGACATTGGCAAGCACGCTCACTTCTTCGTGTTCGTCCTCTATCAATAATGCCAATTGTGGAACAAACTCCTTGTAACGAGTTTGTTTATCTGCATCGGGTGTGAAAGTGAAATTAATCTCCATCTGCTGCTATTTAACAGGACATCTTTCAGACATCCCCTTTATACTAAGTCTGATTAAAAAAAATATTACTGCTTCACATAAATCATTTCCAACTTGGTATAATTTCGTTCTCCATCGGCATGTTCCATCAATCCCAAAGGAGCCGCCAAGGGATTACCATCACGCTCAGGATCATAGGTCACACCCGTTGTAGGATTAGGAATAGTAGCCGCTTCGCGAAGATACTCGTCGCAATAATTAAAACTTCCGAACTCAGGCCATTCATGGATGAGCAGGTCCATGCCCACCACATCACAAGCCAAGGGGTCTTGCGAGGCGATGATGCTGCAACACCACTCGTTGTTGAACG
>CAZTPB010000231.1:0-2764 GCA_964614555.1 uncultured Bacteroides sp. | reverse complement strand
GTAGCTTTTACTTTGTTCATGCTTTTTATCTGTTTGTTTGTCGGAAACATATTTATTAGATGTAAAAGTACGGCAAAAAGATGTAATAGACGTAGATGTCCTCCAACTTTTAACAAAAGATGGTAACGTGGCTGGGATATTAACGATGGTTAACGGCTCATAAGAGTTTTTCCAAAGCCGGAATTTCAATTTCCTTCCGTCGTAGCGACACCAGCCCTTCGTCCTGCATCCGGTTCAGCATCCTTGACACATTGATGCGTCTGTCTCCCAACAGTGCCGCCAAATCATTCATTTTGATGCGTAGCAGTTTGTAGCCTGATGGCCGGCAGCTTCTTTCCAACAGAAAATGTATGAATCGTTCGTCGAGGTCTCCTCTCACATCCCGCCAAATCTGTTGGTGAAGGTATTGTGCCCTGGTGCAGATGATGTTTGAAAAATTGAAAACGCACGGGATATAGTTGTTCAGTTCGTCAAGCAGGTATTGTTTGTCTATCGTCAGTATGCTTACGTCTGTCATGGCCCGATAAGAGGCGTGATACCGGGGATGCAGCCCGAAGAGGGAATAGAGTTCGATGACGTAGGGGACGGGTAAGTTTTCACAATAGGTGTAGGAGTCGTCGCGCGAACGGCTTTCAGCCTGCAGCGTGCCGGACAGCAGGAAACTGACCTTTCTGCACGGTTCGTCTTGCCGGCAGATATATTCTCCCGGCTGGAACTTGTGGAAGTGGAATTTCACTTTTGTCAGAATTTCCGTAATGTCATTCTTGGCCAGTCCTTGAAACAAGGGCAGCTGGAGGAGCGTCTCATACATCGTAAAGTCCATACTCGCATTTCTTGTATTAATGGCAGATTGGTCTGTCCGCTTGACTTGATACTTTTTACAAAAGTAACGGTTTTGTCGGCACGGGCAGCCAATCAAACCTGCCTTTTTTGTTTTTTTTAGTTTTTCATTGAAATAAAAAACGATTCCCTGTTGGATATTGCATAAATAATGGATATATTTGCAGAAAAAAAGGAGGCATTATGTTTTTATCGTTGGATTTTCAGGAAATACTCAGTGCTTTTATCGTACTGTTTGCTGTGATAGACATTTTTGGTTCTATTCCTATCATTATCAATCTCAGGGAGAAAGGGAGAGGGGTCAATCCGTTGTTGGCCAGTTTGATTTCCTTTGTGCTGATGGTGTTGTTCTTCTATGGTGGCGACATGATATTGCGCCTCTTTCAGGTGGATATTGCGTCGTTTGCCGTTGCAGGAGCATTTGTCATCTTCCTGATGTCGTTGGAAATGATACTTGATATCGAAATTTTCAAGAATCAGGGGCCTATCAAAGAGGCCACCTTGGTGCCTCTTGTCTTTCCGTTGTTGGCGGGAGCCGGTTCGTTCACCACGTTGCTTTCCTTGCGTGCCGAATATGCCCCGGCCAATATCATGATAGCTTTGGCGCTGAATATGATGCTCGTCTATCTGGTCCTTTGCCAGACAGCCCGTGTCGAGCGGTTGTTGGGTAAGGGGGGCATCTACGTCATCCGTAAGTTTTTCGGCATCATATTGTTGGCGGTCAGTGTGCGTCTCTTTACGGCTAACATAGCCCAGCTGATGGAGCAGATGGCCCAATGATACCCAATGTCGCTTGTTCCTGATAAAACTATGCAGGAAATCGTTGGAGACTTGGTATATTCTTCGATACCGGGGGAGGCATGAAGATGGCGGCTTGCGAGGCCATGATTGTCTTTAATCCGATTGCAAAGGTATGCATAATATTCTTTTTTTAAAACATTGAACCGCTTTTTTTAGGAGTCAATGCCCCGTCCATCCTCATTTCGAAATGAGGATGTCTTGAGTATAAGCATTTATAATGCGCTTGCTTATATCTATCCACCCCGGTGAACCCGTATAAACGGAAACTGAGAAGGATGGAAAGGTTACAACTTCTTGACAATCTTCATGGAGAAGTCCTCTTGAGTTACACCATTGAGGGTTATTTCTTCTATGGCATCGTACTCCCATTTTCCCCTCTTTATTAATTCATGGCTGAATACAATGGTGTCACAATCTCCATTTCCCCAGTTCAGCAGGATCTGTTCATCCTTATAGACTTTGTTACCAAAAAGTTCTCCGAAGTAGATTTGGGTACTGTCACGGTTTGTATATATTCCTCGGAAATGTGGCATGTAGAATCTTGTTGTTGGTTCTTGGCCAAATTCCAAAGAATCTTTTTCAAAGACGACTCCCCGCCATTCGGCTGTAATCTTCCAATCCTTCATTTGTTTCATCAGATTGTTGCCTGATTCATCTACCGGTTCGACACTTATTGTTACCGGTGAAAAATCAATTTCATATACTGGATCAGTTTCATCCTCATCACATGCTACGATGGTTGTCATCGCTAATGCAGCCAACATATATTGCATTTCTGTTGCAATAGTTTTCCTGTTCTTTCTCATAATTTGTATTTGTTAGTTTTCTATAATTTCAAAATTGTGTATCATTAAAGATGCCCCATTCCCCTTCCTTTGTAATAGTTTCGGCATTCACCTTGATGTGCCTGCAGGTAGGGCTGTTGTAGAATTTCACCGTAGCTTTTCCTTCAGAGTCAGTCCTTACATTCGGATTCCAATAGAGCGTTCGACGGAAGTCCTGTTCATTGGGCAAATCTGCGTAACTATAGTCTGGTGTATAGAACTTACGTTCGGGGCTGAATCCCTGAATCTTCGTTTTGCGATGACCGCGTTTGTCCTTGTAACGGAAATAGTCTTCGCGG
>CAZTPB010000230.1:0-2770 GCA_964614555.1 uncultured Bacteroides sp. | reverse complement strand
ATGAGGCGGAATGGGATAATGCACCAACGTATGTACCCCCTCTGACAACAAATAACGCTGCAGTTCATCACGGTGGGAAGACCTGACGACAAATACATGAAAAACATGCCCAAGCCACGAATGTACCTTAGGCAACAAGATTTCCGGATGAGTGATTTCACGCATATAACGACGGGCAATACGCCGACGACGATCATTATCGGCATCAAGACGAGGTAATTTTAAGGAAAGGACGGCAGCCTGAAGTTCATCCAAACGACTATTGATTCCTTTATATTGATTCATGTATTTTTGTCGGGATCCGTAATTAGCCAATGTACGTACCGTTTGTGCCAACAGGCGATCGGACGTCACCACCGCCCCTCCATCTCCTAAAGCACCCAAGTTCTTTCCCGGATAAAAGCTGAAAGCAGATGCATCTGCCAAAGCCCCTACCCTTACCCCCTTGTAAAGAGCACCATGAGCCTGAGCACAATCGTCCATCAATTTCACCCCATACTCTGTAGCTATCCGGCGCAACACATCCATATTACACACCTGTCCGTAAAGATGCACCGGCATAATCACCTTTGTACGTGGGGTAATGAGCGACTCGACCAGTGAAGCATCCATCAAGGCGTCTTCCTCGTCCGGTTCACACAAAACAGGCACCAACCCGGCACGGGTGACGGCCAAGATCGAGGCGATGTAAGTATTGGCCGGCACTATCACTTCGTCCCCTTCCTGCCACCCATACATCTCGCGCCATGCCATAAGAACAAGTGTGAGAGCATCCAATCCATTGGCCACCCCAACACAATGCACATTATCACAATATCCGGCAAAAGCTTTCTCGAACTTCGCCACTTCCTCACCCAACAGGTACCACCCCGAAGAGATGACACGTTGCACCTCAGACGATAATCCCGGCTCGAAGGAAGCGGTAATGCGTTGTATATCCAAAAAACTGATTTCCATCTTCGTCCCTCCTCTGCTAATCTATGTTTATCATATAACTGTCATATACTACGCCACGGGCACCGAAGCCCTCCTTTTGACGGACAAGACCTTCGTTGAGCACCCATCCCCCCTGCTCTACTGAAGTACCAAAATCAAGGTAACGTTTGTCTGTGTAACGCTCGTTTATCAACCATGCGTAAAGCAAATCCACCGCCCCCGAAGCCTTTCCCTCAGATGAAGAGGCAATGTACTGCGCATGTACCATATCAGGAAATTCATAGATCACCGTACCGGCAATCATCCTCCCGTCGCTTGCATAGGCGGCATAGAGCTTGATTTCCTTTGGAAAACGACTATGCAACAACTCCATTTCCTCTACCGAATGCACCGGAACAGCCTGATGCCTCTCGTGCAACACCTGACTGAGTATCTGCCAAAAACTGACGTAATCGTTACTCTCCGAGACTGTCACCCCTTGGAGACGTGCTTGTTTCACCGTGCTTTTACGTCCTTTACGCAAAGGCATGCGATGCGCCATATCCACCACCGAAGAAATTCCCCTCGTATGCAACACGGCCTTGTAGCGGAAAAGTGCATAGAGGTCTTCTTCCGAAGGACACCTGTTATATATATAAGGTATAGGCTTATAAAGCATCCGCCCGGCACCCAACTCCTTACGCATCCAATGAAGCATGGCTTCAAAAAGTTCCATCACCCGAATGGATGTCAACCCATCGCCCATCAGCAAACCGCCGTAGGTAAGCCCCTGATGCGAACAGACAAGGCGTTCGCCGGCCACCCAATTGGCCGGCAACAAGGCCACCAGACTACCTTTGCGATAAAACATCAGCGAGCAATCTGCAAAACGCCCGGCATGATAATCCATATAATCGCGCATAAAGAGGAAAGTGGCGTTGCGCGACGAACGGACAAAACTGTCCCACTCGCTTTTCCGTTCGGATGTATATCTGACAATTTCTACCATTTCGATTCGATGAATTTATCGTATTCACGTATGTAATCCGCCTCGTCATATTCGTGCGAGGCGAGTACCAGACATACGGCCCCTGAGGAGAAATTTTCCAACGTACGCCAAATGCCAGGACCAATATAAAGCCCTTGAAAAGGGCTGTTGAGGAAGACCGTCCGTTGTTCCAGCCCATCATCGAGCGAAACAGAGAAACTTCCACTTGCAGCTACGAGCAGCTGCTCCAACCGACAGTGGGCATGTCCGCCACGCTGCTCTCCACAAGGAATATCGTAGAGATAATAGACGCGGCGTGTCTCGAAACTCACCTCGGACAAATTGTTCAACGCCGTCAGGTTGCCCGCCCGATTGTGTACCTTGGGTAGTGACACAAGACGACTGGCATCTTCCAAACGGTTAGTGTGGAAGTCCGCTATAGGAAGGATATGCGAGGCATTTGCCTGCACATTATTTTTCTCTAACGAGGAAAAACTTTTTTTCAGACGGGAGAGAAAAACAAACTCGTTAAAGTCGCGGATATAGTCCTTCTCATCATAGCGGGTGGAAGAGAGCACCAGACAAAGCGAATTGGTCGAAAAATTTTCCATCCGCCGCCACGTCATGCAAGGCACATAAATGCCCATATAGGAACGGTTAAGGTGATACCTCCGCTCTTCTGCCCCATCATGAAGTACAATGTCGAAACTTCCCGAAAGGGCTACGATAAACTCCTCTTGAGCGCGGAAAGCATGCCCTCCCCTGAACTCGCCACCCGGCACATCATATATCCAATAGGTGCGAGCTATAGCGAAAGGGATATGTTTCATCTCCTCGATAAACGAAAGATTACCCCGGTCGTCCACC
>CAZTPB010000229.1:0-2786 GCA_964614555.1 uncultured Bacteroides sp. | reverse complement strand
TCAAAAATCCGAAGCAAATCATCGCAAGCTAATTTATAGAACCTCCCTTAAATATTTAGAGGGTATGTTCTAAAAACGTTTTTAGGACATACCCTCTAAAGCATTACAGCCTCATTTCCTCATTCATTTTTTCTTGTTCCAGATTTTCTCCAGCATCTGCGCCTCTTTCTTGGTGATGTGGATGACTGCACCGTGCTTCTGCTCACTGAAGCCCACGCGGGTCATTTTCCCCTTGTCGAAGTTGCCGAGTGGGGTGTAGTTGATGAAGTCGCGCGTCTCGGTGAAACCGAAGTTGTGGGGATCGATGCGGTAGTTGTCGTGCATCACCACCCAGCAGTCTTGGCCGATACGCTTCCAGCAGTTGGGTGCTTCGTGTCCTTGGCGGACGCCGTCGTAATAGTCATTATCCATCATGTAAGGACCATTGATGGCGGCCGATGTGGCGTGCTTCACCGTGGCTCCTCTTTCGTGGGATACGTAGTAGAGGTGATAGGTTCCGTCGTGATACATGATGTCGCCGTCGATGACTCCATACTTGCCTTCGGGTGCTTCGAAAAGCAACTTCGGTTCGCTTTCCATGGCTGTGAAGTCATCGTTCATATAGACGTAGTAGATACGGTTCACGCCCGTGCCCGTGCGGGTAGTGAAGTGAAGGAATAGCTTGCCTTTCTCCTCGTCGTAGCAAGTCTCGGGGGCCCAGACACAGCCTACCTCTGACCATTCACCGCCCAGTTTCTGGAAGTCCAGGTTGGTGCGTGTCCAATTCTTTAGGTCGGTACTCTTCATCAACACCAGACCGCGATTGTTTCCCCAACCATACTTCTTTCCGTCGCGCTCCCATTCGGTGGTACGGTAACCATCGCGTACACCAAATACATGGAGGTCTGTCATGGCCAAGTAGAAAGCACCATCGGGACCGCGGAAAATGTGTGGGTCGCGGATTCCCTTCTGCTCGGCAATGGTGTCGCCGGCAATCAGAGGCTTGTCCTCGTTCAGCGCTTTGAACTCGTAACCATCGTAGCTGATGGCCATGTGCAGGCCATGGTCCACATCCTTATGATATACCATCAGGTAAGCTCCCATCTTGCTCTCGCGCTTGCGAAGTGCCTTTTCCTCCTGCTTCTTGCGGTCGTAGTACTCCTTCATATAGGGCACACCGTCAGTGGTGATGTCGCACTTCAGGATATTTCCCTCCTTGTCATACTTCAACTCCTGTGCACATACCGAGCGTGAGTAGCTGGTACCTGTGTGCAACGCACCGTTGTGGGTGAAGAGGATGGTCTTGCCCTTGAATTCCACCACGGCGGGGTGGGTGGTGTTACTGTTTCCTGCCACTTCGGAGAAGATTCCCTTGTATTCAAACGGACCTTCGGGCGAATCGCTCACGGCATAGCCCAACTTCTCCGGCCAACCCTGTGCAAAGGTGAGGTAGTATTTTCCGTCATGTTTGTGCACCCACGGAGCTTCGGTGAAGTTCGACCCTTCGGGGGTGATGTCTTTCACTTCGCCGTCAATCTCTATCATGTTCGGCTTCAGCTTGGCCATGAAGCAACGACGGTTTCCCCAATAAATCCAAGCGTTACCCTCCTCGTCCTGATAGATGGCAGGGTCAATGCAAGCCCATGAGTGGTCGGTGCCGGGACAATCGGCATTGGTGAGCAACGGTTTGCCCAGTGCATCCTTGAAAGGACCGTAAGGTGAGTCGCCCACAGCCACACCGATTCCGCACCAGTTGGTGGATACGTAGAAATAGTACTTGCCGTCCTTCTCCGCCACATGTCCGGCATAGGCGGCATGAGAGTTCTGCCACTTGAACTCATCCACGTGCAGGGGGCTTTTGTGCTCCGTCCACGTGCGCATGTCGGTGGTGGTGAACAGTCCCCACTCGTGCATCTTGTATCCTCCCTGATTACCGGCAAAGTCGATGCCTGTATAAAGGAACAGCGTATCGCCCTTCACCATGGCCGCCGGGTCGGCCGTGTGTTTGTGTGTGATGATGGGGTTCTGCACGGCATTCCATCGGTAAGGTTCTCCGTTAGGGATAAGTTGTGCAAAAGCACCTGCACTCATCAGGCCGAGTGCGATGGCCAATGTCTGTTTTTTCATGTTATATAGTTGTTTGAATTTCAAGGCAATTCGCGATTTTGCGGCATTCTGCAAGCGGTTACGCGCTTGACAGCCTAAGTGCCGGTTGCAAATATACGAATATTCCAAAGTACGACCAAGCGTTTGTCCATTTTTTCTTCTTTCGTCTTGTATCTGGAGAATAATAAAGAGACCGCCAGCAATGCCAAGAGCTCCCTCGGCTATCGCTCGGGATGACAAATGATGTGCGACAGGAGATCTCTTGTCCTTCTGCCTCCCTTTCAAGTCCCATTCATCTTATATCTATCCTCCCTTCTGAATGAGAGTCACAAGGGAGTCACAAGGGAGTTACAAGGGAGTCACAAGGGAGTCACAAGGGAGTCACAAGGGAGTTACAAGGGAGTCACAAGGGACCCAGAAGGGAGTCACAAGGGACCCAGAAGGGAGTTACAAGGGACCCAGAAGGGAGTTGGGTATGAGCTTTCTGCGATGCGCTCTACAAGGGACATGACTAAAGTAAACGATTCGGGACGAAAGAAGAGAGGGGTGCCAGCGTTTTTATGAGTATTCAGCTGTTTTGTCCTTTGTCCCCTCGGATATGCTATCCGAGGGTGTAGAGGTAGGGATTTGAAATCCCTGTAATTTGCGGGTCACAGACCCTGATACTCAGAAACGGCGGATAGGACATATCCGCCGTGACG
>CAZTPB010000228.1:0-2855 GCA_964614555.1 uncultured Bacteroides sp. | reverse complement strand
AAAGCGAATTTATAGGATTCACCGTTAGCAAAAATAAACAACCATGAGAAAAGTAATGACTACATTATCGGTTCTGCTACTGACAGCATCCATAGCTTTGGCACAAGTGGAATCTTGGGACTTTTCAAGAGAAAAGCCCGTGGCAACAGGAGACAATGGGAATGACGGACTTCCGTTCGGAAAGACTGTATATATGCTGAATGTGAAAAGCGGCCTGTTCTTGCTTGGTGACAATGATTGGGGAACCCAAGGAAGTGTGGGTGAAACGGGGTGGAAAGTCAAACTATCCAAGCATTTCGACAAAGAAGGTGCTTGGGATGGAGAAACTGTAGTCATCAACGACTCGGTAGGAATTAGAGGAAGTTGGATGAAAGTGGGCTGTGACACCAATCAGGGACCTGTATGCTGGACCGACTGCCTGACAAGATTCGACACCTTATGGACCATACGCAAAACAGGTGCACACTACCGTATATCTGCCAGTAAGAAGAATCCATCGGCAAAAATCTATGCAGAAGACTTTGCAGGAGTGAACTTGACTGAGGGGGATTCCCGTATCTACCTGAATCTGTCGGATGAGGAGAACAACTGCATCGACTGGCAATTTGTTCCGGAAGAGGAATACCACTCTTATCAGAAAGCCCTGCAACTGTACAATAGAGCTGAAACATTGAAGGACTTGATTACGGACGCAGAAGGCAAAGGGCTGGATATGACTGTGGCACGCAGAGTCTATGCCGACATGGCTGCCACACCGGAAGAGATTGAGACGGCAATAGTATCCGTCAAAAAGACACTGGCTGACTATGACGAGGAGCATGTCACGGCGGACAATCCGGTGGACAGGACTTCGCTCATCACCAATCCGAACTATGAAGAAGATGCCACCGGATGGAGCGACACCAACGACGATTTGACCGTCAAGTATCATGTGGCAGAGCATTACAACGACATCTTCGAGCACAGCCAAAGCATCCGGCATTTCCCCGAAGGGGTCTATGCATTGAAGGTACAGGCTTTCTACCGTCCCACAGTTCCCAGTTATACTTTGGACGAATTCCTCAGTGAAAACAATTTTTCGGCAAGTATTTTCGCAGAAACCGCCTCTGATGTGCAGGCAACAAACGTTCCCTACATTTGGAACGGAGCTTCTGAAACGCCGCTTGGGATAGGGCTTGAATCTGAACGTACCGACAAAAATGGCAAAAAGTGGTACACACCGAACAACCTGCAGGCCGCAGAAGCTTATTTTACCCACAGTGAATTGGGAGAGAAATACGACTGCACTCTATTTTTTGGTGTAGAGGGAGAAGCTATGCGATTAGGCATCAGGTTGGACTCTTTGATTGACAATGATTGGGCATTGTGGGGCAATTGGCGGCTGACCTACTATGGCAAGCAGGCCGAAGCCTACAACCTCTGGTTGGAAGAAGTGAAGAAGAATGCACCGCGATATGATGATGCATTCGTTACCAGAAGTTTGTTGGAAGCTTACAACCGGAATCTGGAAAATCTGACGGGGAAGGACTATGCCACCGCATTGGCCGCAGTAAAGACAATCCAAAGGCAAGACAAAGAACTGGAAGCAAACAAGAAAGCTTGGACAGAATATTTGGAATGGACAGAAGCAGTAAAAGACCATGTGACAAGCGAATCTGTCCATTGGAATGAATGCTTGAGAACATTGGATGACTATATAAAAGACAAACTGCCGGCCATCCTCAGTGAAAGGGCACTGACTACAGAAGAGGTACTGCAAGAAACCGAAATGATGAAACGGTTGTTTGTCATGACACCCCACCATTCCAGCCAAAAGGTATGGAGCTATGTCTCATTTGACAAGACACTGACGGACGAAACCGGGGAAATGAAAGAGGACTACAGCTACACCCGCTATACACTGGACGGATATACCAATATAGACAGGATAACCTATGACAGACTGGTGGAATACACCACCTGTGAGTATGAAGAGGGACAGGAAACGGCCATCTACCACATCCGGATGGAGGGCAACCGCATCTATCTGTTGAAAGAGGATGCACCCGACTATACCGAGGCCGGAATCATCCTGAAGGAAGAGGGCAATGACTACATCCTCTATGACTTCAATCTGAAAGCTGGCGACGAATTTTGCAGACTCACATACAATGGTACGGACACAGTGAGCGTCATCGTGGAAGAGACCTCCACCGTGACTACCGTTGACGGAGAGACATTCAACACTTGGAAGTTGAGCCACAGTGCCGGACTGTGGATTGAGGGATACGGATCAACCATCTCTTTCCTCTACCCGTTGACAGACATCCTGCCGACTTGCGACTGCGGTTCTTCACTCAATTATGCTTATTGGACAGACTATCATCAGACCATCGCCTACAAGAATCCGTTCGGAGACATCAAGAGCACCAGCACCGCATTCAAAGATACCGACTGCGCACTGACAGGAGCGGACGCTGTAGAGGAAAAAGGAACGATAGCTACTTCCCTTCGCTTTTACACCGAGGGAACAATCTTCACCTGCCTCTCCCCCTCTGCTATGAAACTTGAAGTCTATACCCTCGATGCCGTGAAAGCAGGACAATCCTCTTTCCACAACGGTGGAGCTGTGGTGAAAGTGGACAGAGCGCCCGCCACCTATCTCTACATCGTGACCTATCCTGACGGGCGGCGCGAGAGCGGGAAGGTGATGGTGAAATAAGTATCCTAAAACAAATCGTCATGTATTATAGGATACTTTGCCATTTATCCTATAATACTTGACGGTTGAACCTATAATCTCCCCGAGAGCCTGTTTTCAGATTTCCTCGCACACCACCATGTCCATGCCCTTATACACCATCACAATCTTGTGC
>CAZTPB010000227.1:0-2872 GCA_964614555.1 uncultured Bacteroides sp. | reverse complement strand
TTATGAGTAAACTGAAAAATCGCCTTTTCCTTTGGATAGAGAGGGCATTGGCACTGTGTACGGATAAGATTGTCTGTATATCGGAGGCTGAGCGTGACTCGGCTTTGCGTAATGGCATCACTGGGGATGAAAAACTGGATGTGATATTGAATGGTATAGACATACAGGCGATAGCGGAGACTATCCCTTTTACAAGAGGTGAGTTGGGAATACCGGAAGATGCTTTTCTAGTAGGTATGGTAGGTCGCATTTCTCCTCAAAAAGCTCCGGACACGTTCATCAAGGCTGCGCAATTGATAAAGGAACGCATCCCTGAGGCATGGTTCATGATTGTGGGGGATGGTGAACAGCGGGAGGAGATTGAACTGTATGCCAAGGAAAACAATATCCCGCTACATATCACGGGATGGACAGAGACACCTTATAGATATATGAAGATGTTTGATGTGGGACTGCTCCTTTCCCGTTGGGAAGGTTTCGGACTTGTCATTGCTGAATATATGGCTGCAGGCAAGAACTTTGTAGCTACACAAGTAGATGCCATTCCGACAATAGTGCAAGATGGCATTGATGGAGTATTGGTGGAGGTGGACAATCCTGCACAGGTGGCGGAGGCTGTATGGAAATTATATTCAGATAAGGAGTGGGCCATGTGTCTGAGGAATGAAGCAGTCAAGAGTGCCCATGAAAAATTTGACATTCATAGGGTGGCAGAACAGCACATATCTCTGTTTAAAAAAATAATTAAAAAACAAGAATGAAGAAATATATTGTTGTATTGTGTGGGCTAATGATTCCTATATGCCTTTCGGCTCAGTTTTCTTATGGAACGTAAGCGTCCAATTTTGACATATTGCCAATAATCCCCAGTCTTTCTACCTTTGCATCTGAAAAAACAGATGTTATGATTACAAGCAAGAATCTAAAAAAGTATGGTTCCTCCATCAGTACGGTGAACACGTGGATGACCACCAGATAGAGATTGCGAATCTGATGGAACAGAAGTTTGACGTATTGGTAGCAAAGATACTACTCAGCCATATTGCCCATGCACTCCGTCCTTTCCACCTAAAACTCAATGGTTATGTAAATAATAACCTGCATCATTTTTTTTACACATCACTTAAAAAAATGGAGAGACAGAGAGATTTTGAATAAGATTTGTTGGAGGATACAATAGAAATATTTATCTTTGTACCCCAAATAGAGAATTATGTGTCAGACTATGTGTATATCAAATTCCATTGTGTCGCTGAGTAAACGATCGTTTACCCGTCGGCTGAGGATTGCTTCTTCCCGGATGGTTGCAGAAAAGGGAATGTTGGCACGCCTTAACAATCAATTGGATGAATTGTACGAACTGCTGTATGACAATTTCACTTCCATGACGGCATCGGATTACGAACAGTTTGCACCACAGCTTGCTGTTTTGATAGAAACTCTCAAGAGTCTGCATAGGGACTATCTGCATTCTTCATATAAACATGCGCTTAGTGATTCCATCAATCGCCTACAGGGTAATATTTCTGCCATAGAGGAAATCAAGCATGACATCCAAAACTTCAAGGTGAATTTGCCATACAATCCACGTTATTCGAAAATAATGGCTCAGGCTAAAGTTCTGTGATTTATGGTAACATTCCTCTCTATCCAAATCTTTCGAGACCGTCTGCAACGTCTTCTTGACATGAAACGTGGGGTGTATGCGGGTGTTGACAAAGAGATTGTGGAAGCGTTCTGTAGGGCGACAATAGAGGAAATACGCAATAATCGTGATATGATACTTATCGATGATCCTGTCGTGGTCGTAAAATTGCGTTTGCCGGATCATAAGAACAAACGTTCGAGAAAAGACGGTTATCGGCTGATATATCTCACTTACCGCAATCAGGAAAAGGTGGTATTTCTTGATGTTTATCCCAAGAATGGCCCTTGTCAACAGTTGGACACCAGTGACGAACGGCTGTTGGATTTGATACAGTCTTATAATGAGGAGGCTGTTTCATCTTCGTTGGTTATGCATGATTTGACCAATGGACTAATACTTTAAGGTTTTAATATCCCGTTCTGATCTCTTTGGTAAAGAGAAACGGTGATTGCCTTTTCTATAAGTGTCCCATTCAGCCATATTGCCCGGCACTCTGTTCTTTCCTTCTAAAACTCAATGTTAATAATCTGAGAGATAGGGAGATTTTGAAAGTGAAAACTCATTATTTCATTCGATAAAGCGCTTCTTCCGAAGAATAGTGACAAAAAAGCATGGACTGAATGAGAACTTTATAAGCTCAAAAACTCTTCGATGTTATTGGGGGTAATCACACGAAACTCGGCATCGGGATAAGCAGTCTTGAATGACTCCGGGCACTTCACATAGGCTTTCTTTGCATTCCATTTGAATTCAAAAGCACGCAAATGACCGTCTTCCTCTTCAAGGAAATCAATCTCATGCTGTAAGCGGGTGCGCCAGAAATAGGTCTGGGCATAACTGCTTGTGTAAACATTCTGCTTCATACGCTCGGATATGGCAAAGTTCTCCCATAATTCACCTGCATCGGTGCGGCTTTCTATCTGTGCAAGATTGCCGATGACGGCATTGCGTATGCCAAGGTCCCAAAAATAGATTTTACGACTGGACTTCAGTTCGTTGCGATGATTCCGCGAAAAGGTGGTAAGGCGGAAGATGAGTAGAGAAAATAATCGTCAATTCCAAAAATATCATGCTTTTTTCGGAATTGATTCCAAAAATATCGTGACTTTTTCGGAATTTGCCCATATAAGCCGAATAAACTGAAGACTGATGCTATGACTGATAAAAACTTCTCCCTCCGCGACTATCAGCAGGACATCGTTTCCCGCATCCATGAGGCATGGA
>CAZTPB010000226.1:0-2893 GCA_964614555.1 uncultured Bacteroides sp. | reverse complement strand
ACATCCGTGCACTGAAGGTCATCGAAGATGCCGGCATCCCCATCGACTATGTGGTGGGCACCAGTATGGGAGCCATTGTCGGAGGATTATATTCTATCGGATTCACAACAGCCCAACTGGATACATTGGTTCAAAATCAGGATTGGAAATTCTTGCTGTCTGATGCCAGCGACCGGAAAGAGCAGTCTGTGGATAGCAGGGAGCGTACGGAGCAGTATGTGCTTTCCTTTCCTTTCGACAAGAAGCCCAAAGAGGCACTGAGCGGCGGTGTCATCAAGGGACGCAATCTGGCTGTCCTTTTTTCCAAGCTGACGGAAGGGTATCATGACTCCATAGACTTCAACACCCTGCCTATACCCTTTGCTTGTGTGGCATACAATTTGGTTGATGGCAAGGAGGTGGTTTTTCATAGTGGTGTGCTTGCCGCTGCCATCCGGGCCAGTATGTCCATTCCCGGTGCTTTCACTCCGGTCCGGCTGGATGACATGATGCTGGTGGATGGCGGTATGGCCAACAACTATCCGGTGGATGTCGCCCGGAGCATGGGAGCCGACATAGTTATCGGTATAGATGTCCAGGATACGCTGAAAAGTGCCGACAATCTCACTACACTACCTCAGGTGGTGGGACAGATTGTCAATCTGATTGTGGAAAACAAATACCACGAGAATGTTCTCCACAGCGATGTTCACATAAAGGTCGATGTCAGTGGCTATTCATCTACCAGTTTCACTCCGGTGGCCATAGATTCCTTGTTGGCGCGTGGCGAGCGGGCAGCCCGTTCCGAGTGGGACAGATTGGTCTTTGTCAAGGATAGTCTTTTACATTTGCCTCCTTCCTATACATTGCCCGTTCGTTGGGAGCATCAGGTCAGCATGAGCGACAGTGTGCCTATGATTGCCTCCATCATGCCGGAAGAGCGGAAAGCCGACAATGTCTTTCGTTTGGGAGTCCGTTTCGACAGTGAAAAGTTGGCCTCACTTCTTTTCAATGCCCACATTTCGCTGAGTGAAGAGCACCGTTCATTGGCCGATTTGACTGTCCGGTTGGGAAAAACAGGATTCGGCCGTTTGGATTATACCTTTGGCATCGATCGTCGGAAGAGGTGGCAGAGTCTCCTCACATATCAATTCAGCTACAATGATATAGACCTCTACAACAAAGGGCACCGTATCAGCAACTACTCCTTCCTCCGGCATCATGCAGGTGTGGCTTTCCAACGCAATTGGCATGACATCCGTTGCACATTGGGAGCAGCCTACGACTGGTATCATTTCAACGACATGCTGGTCACTCCTGAAATGGATATTCCGGCAAGCGATTCGGAAGAGTCCTTCTTTTCCTATTATTATGACATGTATTTTGAAAATTACAACAAGCGTGCCTATCCTACACGCGGCATGAAGTGGAATGCCCGCATCGGCTTCTACACCACTGACTTCTGGCGTTATAAAGGGAAACCGGCCATTCCCATTGCCGATTTCTCGTGGGAGGCAGCCCTTTCGCCACGTAGCCGTTTCACTGTGTTGCCGGCAGTCTATGGACGCATCATTTGGAAAGAAAATCCTCCCTATTCACTCTATAATTGTGTGGGCGGTATGTCGTTCGGACGTTATGCAGAGCAGCAACTCCCCTTTATGGGAGTCAGCTATATGGAGATGACCTTGTCGAATACAGTGATAGGCTCTATCAAGTTGCGCCAGCGTATGGGCAGCAATCAATACATCACCCTTACCAACAACATAGCCTTTACCAGCAAGCGCTTGAAGGATATATTCCGCGACGATCATTTCTATGGTTGCGGACTCACCTATGGATACAACAGCATCATTGGGCCGCTTGAAGGTTCCGTCTATTGGAGCGACCGTACGGACAAAGTAGGCTTTCTCATCAATTTTGGTTATGAATTTTGAAATGTACAACAACGCTATTAGAAATTATCTGGAACACCATCAATTCAAGGCTCTCCGCCTGAAAGCTGTGCTTTTTGACATGGATGGTGTCCTGTTCGATTCCATGCCTTATCATGCCGAAGCCTGGAATCAGGCTATGGCCCGGTTCGGAATGAGGCTCAGTCGTGAAGAAGCCTATCTCCACGAAGGGCGCACAGGTGCGTCAACCATCCATATCGTCAGCCGGCGCGAACGTGGTATCGATGCCACCCCGGAAGAGGTAGAGGCCATCTATGCCGAAAAGTGCAGAATATTCAATCAATTTCCTCCTGCCGGGCGTATGCCCGGGGCTTGGGAGACTTTGCAGCAGGTGCGCGATGCAGGCCTGACAGCCATGGTAGTCACCGGCTCCGGACAACATTCGTTGCTCAATCGTTTGGAAAGTCACTTCCCTGGTGTATTCCGTAAGGAGCTGATGGTGACAGCTTTCGATGTGACATATGGCAAACCTCATCCCGAACCCTATCTGATGGCTCTGCAGAAAGGAGGTTTCCGCCCCGAGGAAGCCATCATTGTCGAAAATGCGCCTTTGGGCGTGCGTGCCGGAGTCGCTTCGGGTGTCTTTACCGTGGCAGTCAACACAGGACCTTTGCCTGACGAAGTGTTGCTCTCCGAAGGAGCCGACTGTCTCTTCCCCTCCATGCAGGCATTTTCCGACGAGTGGCCGCACTTGTTGCAGCTTATTCGGGAGACGGCGGTTGATTGACTCTCCGGCCCGGTCTCCTTCATTCCTTATGTCGGATTCATGTCAAGTTCCGGCAAGTATCCGGAATGCTTTGGTGTTAAAATATATTTCTCATCCGCAGATGACGCAGATCCTTTTTTGTTGTTATCCCCGATAGTTTATGATTTATCTGCGTCATCTGCGGTTTTATACCGCCTGAATAGTTAACAAAAAAAAAAAAACGCGAATTTCCGTGAAAATGTTTATCTTTGCATCG
>CAZTPB010000225.1:0-2906 GCA_964614555.1 uncultured Bacteroides sp. | reverse complement strand
CTGAAGGAATGTTCATCGGTCTATAACACATTCACCAGCCGCCTGCGTGCAGAGCTTGCCACCATAGACCACACCATTGAAGTCAATGCCCTGCCCGATGGAGGAATACGCATCATCTATCTCCGTCCTTTCACACGCACCCTGCTGCTCATCCGGCATATGGTGTTTTCATCTTTTTAAGGCAGACTCTATTTCAACGTATATTTGAGCACCTGCTCCTCTACATTGACATCGGTGGCCCAGACTATGCCCTGCTGTTCATCGACATGGATGCCATAGATGGCGTGGTCGAGGTGATAGCAACGGACAAGGGTTCCATCCAAACGGAACACCCGCAAGTAGCGGCCTCCATCTTCTGTGCTGAGAGAGGAGGCTATCTCCTTGAAGGTGCGTCCGTGATAGACTGCATAGATATAATGGTCTGTTACCTGCACATCGCTGTAGCCCATCAGGCCGATGGGGATGGCATATCCTTGTGGCACGAGCTTGTACTCCGGCTCTTCACCAGGGCCTGCAAGCACCGTGCGATGACCAGCCTTAAGGTCATAAAGTTCGAGGACATCCCCCAATTGTGTGGCTGCTACCAGCAACTGCTTTTCCGGATGGTAGTCGATGAAACAACGCCATGCCTGAGCTACAGCTCCACGATATTCATCCTTTATTCCATTTTCCGAAGGGATGTCTCCCTGTGTGGATACGATGTGTCCGGCTTTGTTGACCGTCATGATGCGGCATTTTCCCTGATAGTCGGGTATGAACAGGGACGTATCATTCTGCCAACAGAAGTCCATGGGTGTACCTACAGCCTCTTCTATATCTATTTCTTCCATTCGCTGCACCACGGTGTCGCCGGGAGTGAAGCTCCAGCGGGTCAGCTGCCGTTTGCTGTCATCGAGCAACCAGATGGAATCGGGTGAAGTGATGTGGAACTCAGATACGCGCAAAGTCTCTTCCGGTCCTTCACCACGTCGGGCAAAGGAGGTGACATGTTTCATTGTCCCCACCTCATAAATATGCATAAAATGCCGTTCACCGTGCAGATCGTGGATATAGAAGTGACTCCCACACTTCTGTATGCGGAACGGATATCGCATATAGTTGGCTTCATCAGGTGTGAAAGCCTCTGCAGTCAGAGTGTCTTCTTCTGGAAATCGGGTGTAAGTGATACGCTTGTCTTTTGCTCCGTTGTCTGCGGATGAGAAACATCCTGTGGCTGCTCCGACCAACAGGAACAGGCAGAGCAGACTGCTTCCTTTCTTTTGATGCTTGTGGTTCATGATGTGTGATATATTATAGCTGCTATGGATAATCTGCTTTTTTGCTCTGTCATTTGATTGCACAAAAGTATAAAACGAGAGGGATTGCTCCAAATTTTCTGACCATTTTTTACGGAAATGGCCTATTACATTTTTAGGTAAGAGTAAAATCCACATTTCAACGGTCATTCATGGGAAAGAGAAAAATCATTATACCTCCTGCATTCCTCAAAAATGCACGTTGCATTGTGCAATTTTTGCCAAAAAGTGCACGTTGCATTGTGCAATTTTGTATCTTTGCAGGCAAATAAGATAAAATTATGGAATCGCTTTACCGTACATTCAGAATACAGTTGGCAAATACCTCTACGGCATTTGTGCGTTATTTACATGACAAGATAGCTTGGGAGAGCCGTCTGGTAGCCATACTTGGTGCACGAGGCGTGGGAAAGACAACCATGCTTCTGCAACACATCAAACTTTATGACAAGCCTGAGGAGAGTCTTTTCGTCTTTGCAGACGACCTTTATTTCAGTTCGCACCGCTTGGTTGATTTGGCTCACACCTTTTACGAGAATGGTGGAAAGCGGTTGTATATTGACGAAATACACAAATACAAGGGATGGTCTGTCGAAATCAAGAATATCTACGACCAGCTGCCCGGTTTGCAGGTTGTATATACCGGGTCGTCTGTGCTTGACCTTGAGCGCGGAGGGGGCGACCTCAGCCGTCGGAAGGTTGAATATCGCATGGCGGGTTTGTCATTTCGTGAATTTCTGAACATTGAAAAGGGGTGGAATCTGCCCACTTATACATTCGATGAAGTGTTGGCAGGAAAAGTGGAATTTCCCTATGAAGAGGCACGCCCACTGCAATTGTTCAAGGCGTATCTTTCTTTTGGATATTATCCGTTCTACAACGAGCCGGAATACGCCTTGCGCTTGCGTAGCCTTATCAATCAGATGGTGGAGACGGACATCCCCATGTTCGCAGAAATGCCCGTAGCATCATCTTCCAAATTAAAGAAATTGCTTTATGTATTGGCACAAAGTGTCCCGTTCAAGCCTAACTATGCAAAACTTGAACGCGACTTGGAAATCAGCCGCAATACATTGCCCGACTATATGATTTATCTGGAGAAAGCCGGTCTTATCAACTTGCTCCGTGAAAAAGCAAAAGGCATCAAACTCTTGGAAAAAGTGGAAAAGGTGTATTTGAACAATCCCAACCTTTCGTATGCTCTGTCTGAGGTAATGCCGGATATTGGTAATCTGCGCGAAACTATTTTCTTTGCCTGGTTACGCGTGGGACACTTCATCACCTCTTCGCCTACATCTGATTTTGAAGTGGATGGCAAAACATTTGAGATTGGCGGGAAGAACAAGACAAGAAAGCAATTGGCTGAAGTATCAGACGGTTATATAGTAAAGGATGACATTGAGTATCCCTACCTTCGTACCCTTCCGTTGTGGACATTCGGTTTTCTGTATTGACCGTTATATACAACAATCATCTGCAAACTCGGTATCAAAAGTAGTTTCTTGCTGCTCACCCGCCATTTGGCATTTTCATATCTTTAAGGCGCCCCCTATTTCAGGGAGGTTCTATAAATTAGTTTTTTTCGTTTATTCGGGTTGGTTCTCTGCTTGG
>CAZTPB010000224.1:0-2924 GCA_964614555.1 uncultured Bacteroides sp. | reverse complement strand
TGACGCGGGCACGTTTGCCCTGATCCACATCCGCAGGGTCTGTACGGAGCACAAAGCCCTTGCAGGTGATGTCGTTGCCGTCAATATAGTAGGTCTTTCCACCTTCCAAGAGGTAAGTCTGTCCTTCAGCATAGTTGGTATTGGAGATGAAGTCATACAGCACCGGAGTGATGGGAGCCGCATCATAGACCTCAGCCAATTCGCCATAGACATCGGCACGGTTGAAGTTCGAGCCTTCCACAATCGGTTCGTTGGCATACAGAGCAATCATCTCATCGTGCTTCAGCAGGATGGGGTCACCCGGTTTTCCGTCCGAACGTGCCGTACAAGTGTTATACTTGGCATCAATGGCGATGGGCACCGTGGGGTCAATCACATCAATCACATACACCGAGTTGGGAGTCAAGCCTGTCACCACTACATATCCACGCTCACGGTCTTCATCGAGAATCTCATATTTCTTCCACTTCTCATCCACTTTCGAGGCAGGGTTGTTGGGAGAGGGAGTCACCGTCAGATACTTGTATCCGAAGTTACCCTCCTCATCAATGTTGAAATTCTCGCGGTAGCTTGCCTCATTCTCTGCATCCGTATCTGCATCTCCGGTAGAAACCTGCGAAAGGTTGGAGTTCAGATAGATTGTCAATGTGGTTTCGGTTGTCTCCGCCTGGTTGGCATAGACTACGAAAGGAGTCGGATAGCGGTCGTTGGTAGCGATGCCCACATACTCCTGCCACTGGCGGCCATTGCCATGGCCATACCATTTGGAGGCGTGAGAGAAATCGGTGACATTGTCATCCTGCTTCGAGAGGCAACGGATAGCAAACCGATAGTCGGTAGAGTACTGGAGATCCTTGATAAGGAGGTCAAGCACATCCGGCCCTACGATGGTGTCCATCAACAGGTCATCAGTTCCCTGAATGGAAGCCCAGGCATCGGTTCCACCCGACACCTTGGGTTGCAATGCCATCTGAATCTGATAGCCTGCACAGTCGTTCACACCATACCAATAGAGGTGGATGGTGTTTCCGTGGGGATAATTGGCATCCAAACCACAGTTGTAGGGATAGTCGGTTCCCTTGCCGCGTGTATAGTCTGTGACGAACATGGTCATGAACTGGCGGTCGGTGTTGCTGCCCGATGCATCATCGTCGTCGCTGCATGACGAAAGGCACAATGCAGAGAATCCGGCCGAAAGAAGTGCCATGATACTGAATAGTTTTTTCATATGCTATCTTATATTTACTTTATTAATAACCATAATAATTCTTGTAAATGCCATAAGAACGCTTGATGGCCTCTTCGGGATAAGGCAGGATGTATCTTACCACCGGCAACTGCTCTACAGTGGGGATAGTAAGAGGCAACTGCTCCAAGGCACCGTTGCGTACCAGCCAGATGTTGCCACCTATGTCGCCACGGATAAATCCGTAGAACGAGTAGAGACACTGGTCTTTGGGCAAGCCCAAATCGTCGTTACCCCACACAAAGAAGTCGGCCTTCATCCATGCTTCAGCGGTGAAACCGCACACACTGATGTATGATTTGACAGGCTCTGTCTTGGCACGCTCGTAAGCATTGTAGATACGCAGGCTCTTCAGGCTCTGGTTAGGATACTGCTTCACGATGGCACCATCAGTCACCTGATAGCCATACAACTGCTTGGGGAATGCCTTCAGTGCACGTTCGTTAGCTTCGCTGGAGCGGTAAGCGTGGTAATAGATACGTCCGGGCAGGTTGTCGATATAGACACGTCCGTCGTGCTCGTTGATGGCATCTTCGTAACCACAGAAGCTGCCGGCTCCCTGACGACCTGCAGAGTAGTAACGCAAGAAGCTATAGACCAGTTCCAGACTGTAGGTGTTGGTACGCACCAGGTCGCGCCAGCGTGAGTTCTCACCGGCAAACTCCCATTTGCGTTCGTCGAGCACCGCCTTCTGGAAGGTCTCCTTGTCGGCCTGTGCCTGAGCGATGAATTCGGGGTCACCGTCAACAAATGCACGGCTGTGCACCTCAGTCAGACACTGGATAGCTTTGTCTGTAGGTCCGTCGTTCAACTCGTTGGCAGCCTCGGCATACATCAGCAACACATCGGCATAGCGCATATAGGGGAAGTTGATACCGGTAGCTCCGGTAATCTCGCTACCCAAAGCACTTCCCTCGGCAGTCCACAACTTGGACCACTTGTTGTTGTGCACGGTATAGTCGTTGCGGATATAGACAGAGTCCTGCAAAGTGCCATCGGCTGTCTGATAATAAGAGTAGTACCAGAGACCGTTCACGAACTCACGACGCAAGTCGTTCTCGCGGAAGAGGAAACGGTAGAAAGCACTCAGACGACCGTTACCCGAAGTTGCCCCCCAAGGACCTACTGTAGAACCTTCGTAAGCACTGTAGGTGGGTCCCTGGATGTAACCGGTATTGCCGGTTGACAGTTTGGCGAAAGGAAGTTCGAAAATGACATCGTCGCCATTCACCACATTGTAGTTGCACTGGTTGACAAAGACATCCTGATAATCCTGTGCCAGCTTATGCGAACCGGAATTGATGACCGAGTCGGCATAAAGCGTCACCAGTTCATAATAGTCCTTGTAGTTGTCCGGACGCTTCATCTCACCATAGCTCCTCTCATCGTCCTTGACAGGATGGAGTGAATAGCCACCGGCTGTGAGGGCAATACGGGCAATCAACGCATGAGCGAACTCCTTGGAGCAACGCTCTACGGTCACCGACTTGCTCGATGCCATGTAGGGAGCAATCGCACGCAAATCGTTGATGATGGAATCCTGTACGGCCAGACGGTCAGTCACAGGCGGAACATACTCAGAGCCATACTCTGCCGCCGGTGCAAAAATGAAGGGGATGTCGCCGAACATCACCACCAGATCGTGGTAAATCATGGCACGCAGACACTTGGCCTCGCC
>CAZTPB010000223.1:0-2945 GCA_964614555.1 uncultured Bacteroides sp. | reverse complement strand
GGAAACGTCAAGAATTGAACGTACCGTAAGCACGGGGGATATGGATAAATAGTTGAGGGGTGGGTAAACACTTTCTCCCTCTTTTTTGTTCTAATTTTCAGATTATAAAAGTGTTTTTAGATTTTGTGGGCAGAATATGAAATATAATTTGTACCTTTGCGCTTAATTTTAGTAAAACCTAATAATATATACCTAATAGATTATGGAAAATAAGATTCAAGAGCTGACAGACAAACTTTTCCGCGATGGTGTGGAGAAAGGTAACGAAGAGGCGCAGCGAATCCTTGAGAAAGCTAATGGCGAGGCTGCCGAAATTGTGAAGAATGCTCAGAAAGAGGCTGAGGATATTGTGGCTGCTGCTGAGAAAAAGGCTGCTGAATTGCTGACCAATACGAAGAAGGAACTGGGACTGTATGCCGGACAAACCGTGAATGCATTGAAGAATGAAGTGACAAACTGCTTGACAAACAATGTGGTGGGCGATGCCGTGAAGGGACTGGTCGAGGACAAGGATTTCTTGTGCAAGTTTGCCGTGGCTATGGCAGAGAAATGGTCGGCCGACGAGGCTGTGGTAATCTCTACGGCTGATGCTGAATCTCTGAAATCTTATTTTGCATCCAAGGCTAAAGGTCTGCTCGACAAGGGTGTGACTATCGAACAGGTGAACGGTTTGAAGACGCTCTTCACTATTGCTCCTGCCGATGGCTCTTATAAGATTAACTTCGGCGAGGCTGAGTTTGAGCAATTCTTTAAATCATTCCTCCGTCCTCAGTTGGTGGAGATGTTGTTTTGAATGAAGAATAAACAGATTCACTTTCACAAGTAGAAAATGGAGATAGGAGGAGATAAATGGAGATAAAGGCCGAATGTAAAAGCTACTAGTGACTAACTACTAGTGGGCCATGCGGCACTGATTTTTCAGACGCAGATGACGCAGATGACGCGGATTATTTGTTTTGCCATGCGGCACAGAAGCCTTGTCAACTCGTCAACTAAAAAACTATCGGTACTTGTCTTCCTAAGGGAATGGAGCGACTATCTCTCCTTAACTCCTTTTAACTCCCAGAAAGTAGAGAATTTTAATCTTAAAGAAATGAGTAGTTATTATTGCTTGATGGCCGGTTTGCCTGACATCGCTTTGGAGGATGCCAAGGGGGCTCGGACTGTCATGGAATTTAAGGAAGAACTCGGCGAGATTCTGTCGAAGGCCGACCAGAAGCTGATGTTCTATTTCTACTTGAGGTACGATTGTCTGAACCTCGTGAAGTTGCTGAAGGACCCTGAGGCTGAGATAAGCCTGAACGGAAACTTTACGCGCGAGCAGTACGAGGATATGATGACAACGGATCGGGAAATGAATGTCGATGTCAGTGGCTATCCTGAGTTCCTGTCCATGTTCGTTTACGACTATGAGAAGAACAAGGATAGGGTCGGATATTTTCCCGAGGATGCCATCTTGTCGGAGTATTACAAGTATTCGGTGGATTGTCCCAACAAGGCTATCTCCAAGTGGTTCCAACTGAACCTGAATATAACGAATATTCTCACAGCCCTGATTGCTCAGAAGTATGGTTGGAATGTGTCTGACTATATCATGGGCGACAACGAGGTGTGCGATATGATCCGCCACAGCAATGCGAAGGATTTCGGCCTGGCCGACGACTATGAGTATGTGACCGAGCTGATGAAAATTGTTGATTGTGAGGATCCCGTATTGAAGGAGAAGCGTATCGATGCCTTCAAATGGATGTGGCTGGAGGAACAGACCTTCATGGATATATTCAGCATCGATGCCGTCTATGCCTACATGTGCAAGTTGGAGATGCTTGAGCGTTGGGCAAAGCTGGATGTGGAGACGGGGCGGGAAACTTTCCGCCAGATTATTGAGAATTTGCGTGAAGAAGCACGTGTACCTGAAGAATTTAAAAAATAAGCAAAATATATTATGACAAAAGGAACTGTTAGTGGCGTTGTTTCCAATATGGTGACGCTGAAGGTGGATGGTCCGGTGGCGCAGGGTGAAATCTGCTATATCGAGACCGGTGGCGACCGTTTGATGTCGGAGGTCATCAAGGTGGTAGGTTCTGACGTGTATGTACAGGTTTTTGAAAGTACACGTGGCCTCAAGGTCGGTTCGGTGGCTGAGTTTACCGGACGTATGCTCGAAGTGAAGTTGGCACCCGGTATGTTGTCAAAGAACTTCGACGGTTTGCAGAACGACTTGGACAAGATGGATGGTGTGTTCCTGAAGCGTGGGCAATATACCAATCCTATTGACGAGGAGCGTCTGTGGGAGTTTACCCCCATCGTGAAGGTGGGTGATGAAGTGAAGGCTTCGGATTGGTTAGGAGGCGTGGATGAGAACTCTCAGCCGCTGAAGATTATGGCTCCTTTCCAGATGGAAGGTACTGCCAAGGTGAAGAGCATCGCCCCCAAGGGACAGTATAAGGTGACCGACATCATCGCCGTGTTGACCGACGCTGAGGGTAAGGACATCGAGGTGAACATGATCCAGCACTGGCCGGTGAAGTTTGCCATGACGAACTACAAGCAGAAGCCCCGTCCCTTCAAACTGTTGGAGACCGGTGTGCGCACGATTGATACATTCAACCCCATCGTAGAGGGTGGTACGGGCTTCATCCCCGGCCCCTTCGGTACGGGTAAGACGGTGCTCCAGCATGCCATCTCGAAGCAGGCCGAGGCCGACATCGTAATCATTGCCGCCTGTGGTGAGCGTGCCAACGAGGTAGTGGAAATCTTCACCGAGTTTCCCGAATTGGTTGACCCCCACACGGGTCGCAAGCTGATGGAGCGTACCATCATCATCGCCAACACCTCCAACATGCCTGTAGCCGCCCGTGAGGCTTCGGTATATACCGCCATGACCATGGCCGAGTACTACCGCGCAATGGGTCTTCGCGTGTTGCTGATGGCCGACTCTACGT
>CAZTPB010000222.1:1182-2955 GCA_964614555.1 uncultured Bacteroides sp. | reverse complement strand
AAAAGGTATGCATCGGAAATGAGCGGAGCTGAAGAGACGAAGGCCGCATACTGAGCTTATTTACTGCTACAAGAGACGCGGAGATAGAGAGGCTATAGTTGCCACTCTATCTCCGCGTCTCTGTATTTTTCCTAAAGCACTGATAATCAGAAAGGCAAATCATCGCCCTCACTATTGGCCGTAAAATCTACCGGTGCTGATGACACAGGAGGGAATGGTGCTGCTGAATCAACTGTAGGAGCTGCCGGTTGAGCACCGCCACGTTCTACCTTCCAGGCACGGATGTCATTGAACCAACGTCCCTGCCATTCGCGGCAATCAATGTCAAATGATACAGTCAACTCTTCGCCTATCTGTATGTTGAATTGAGCAATCTTGTCTGCACCAAATATATTAAAACACATCTTACGGGGATACTGGTCGTGTGTTTCCAATACATACTCTTGTATCTTCCAAGGATTTCCAGCCTTGGACACTCCCTCTCTTGCGGGGAGCACTGCAATTATTTTTCCACTTAATTCCATGCTTATATTTTTTAAATTTGTCGCGAAAATACTATTTTATTTGATATAAAACTAATTTTTCCACACCTTTTTGCCAAGGATATACAAAGTTTTCGTATCTTTGCTCATTATTAAGCTGTAAAAACAAACAAAGAAATAAAAGCCTTATGAAATTTATCGTATCAAGCACTGCGCTCTGCAGCCACTTGCAGGCCATCAGCCGAGTAATCAATTCAAAAAACACACTCCCCATCCTTGACTCATTCCTTTTCGACTTGTCCGACAACACGCTCTCACTGACTGCATCGGATAACGAAACGACCATGATAACTTCGCTTGAAGTAATTGAGAGCGAGGGCAACTGCCGATTCGCCATCACATCAAAGACTATCCTTGATGCACTGAAAGAAATTCCTGAGCAACCCCTGTCGTTTGACTTCAACCCACAGACTCTGGAAATCATCGTACAATATATGAACGGACGCTATAGTGTGGTGGCACAAAATGCTGACGAATATCCGTTACCCGTGGAATTGGGAGAAAATGCCGTACACGTGGAAATGCAGGCCAACACATTGTTGGGAGGCATTAACCGTGCTCTCTTTGCTACTGGAGACGATGAACTGCGTCCTGTGATGAACGGACTCTACTTCGACATCAACACCGACTCTATCACGATGGTAGCTTCGGACGGACACAAACTGGTGCGCAACAAGAACACCGTGGCACACGGCACAGAGAAAGCAGCCTTCATCCTGCCCAAGAAACCGGCTACACTGCTAAAGAACCTGCTGGGCAAAGAACAAGGCGCTGTAGAGATTGACTTTGACGACCGCAATGCCGCCTTCGCCATGCCCGGATACCGCATGGTGTGCCGACTCATTGAAGGAAGATACCCCAACTACAACTCGGTAATCCCGCAAAACAATCCCAACAAGGCTACCATAGACCGTGCCATCCTGTTGAGTGCGCTCAAACGTGTATCGGTATTCTCCTCACAAGCAAGCAGTCTCATCAAACTACGCCTGCAGGAAAACCAATTGGTAATTTCGGCGCAAGACATCGATTTCTCCACTTCGGCAGAAGAAAGCATCAACTGCAGCTACGACGGCACACCGATGAGCATCGGATTCAAAGCCACATTCCTCATCGACATGCTGGGCAACCTCTCCGGACAGGACATCATCATCGAACTGGCAGACCCTTCACGTGCCGGAGTACTCGTACCCGCCCAACAAGAAGAGAATGAAGACCTGCTGATGCTGCTCAT
>CAZTPB010000222.1:0-1172 GCA_964614555.1 uncultured Bacteroides sp. | reverse complement strand
GCTGAACGACTAAATGCATTTACCATTTACAAAGTACAATTTGTGTGTCCTAATCAAAACCTACCAAGGCAAGGGCAATTGTGTTTGTAAATGGTAAATTGTAAATGGTAAATGGTAAATGGTAAATTGTAAATGAAAGCATGAAACTGAATCTGAAGAATCCGCTCGTATTTTTCGACCTGGAGACAACGGGCATCAACATAAACTCCGACCGCATTGTGGAAATCTGTTACCTGAAGGTCTATCCCAATGGTAACGAAGAGTCGAAGACGATGCGCATCAATCCGGAAATGCATATCCCCGAACAATCGTCGGCCGTACATGGCATCTACGACGAGGATGTGGCCGACTGCCCCACCTTCAAGGAGATTGCCAAACAGATAGCCCGCGACATCGAAGGATGCGATATTGCCGGCTTCAACAGCAACCGTTTTGACGTTCCCCTGTTGGCCGAAGAGTTCCTCCGCGCAGGAGTGGATATAGACATGAGCCGACGGAAGTTTATCGACGTACAGGTCATCTACCACAAGTTGGAGCAACGCACCTTGTCGGCCGCATACAAGTTCTATTGCGACAAGAACTTGGAAGATGCCCACACGGCAGAAGCCGACACACGAGCCACCTACGAAGTGCTGAAGGCGCAGCTCGACCGTTATCCCGAAGCCTTGCAAAACGACATGGCCTTCTTGGCCGACTACTCCAGCTTCACGCGCAACGTGGATTTTGCCGGACGTATGGTGTACAACGAAGAGAACATCCCCGTCTTCAACTTCGGCAAGTACAAAGGCAAAGCCGTGGAGGAGGTGCTCCGCAAAGACCCCGGCTACTACAGTTGGATGCTTCAAGGCGACTTCACGCTGAACACCAAGCAGATGCTTACGCGAATCAAATTGGGAATGAAATAAAAAAGCAGACCCACCCCATCCCTCCCTGTGAGGGAGGGCTTTGAAAAATTACCCTTGCAAACCAAGCCCCCTCCCTCACAGGGAGGGATGGGGTGGGTCTATAAATTAAAATAAGACCTCATGTCACTAAAAGGAAAGAAAATCGTACTCGGTATCACGGGAAGCATTGCCGCCTACAAAGCTTGCACACTGATACGTGGCCTCATCAAGGAGGGTGCCGAGGTGCAGGTGGTCATCACACCGGCAGGCAAGGAGTTCATCACCCCC
>CAZTPB010000221.1:0-3084 GCA_964614555.1 uncultured Bacteroides sp. | reverse complement strand
GATTCAAGTTCAAGCAGACCTGGGCCTTTGCCGTAGGTAAGTTCTTCACCGACGGTGTATGGTGGTTCTACCTCTTCTGGGCTCCCGCCTACTTCTCTGACCAGTATGGCTACAGCTCATCTTCTTCAATGGGTATCATGCTCATCTTCACACTGTACCTCATTGTGACTATCCTGTCACTCTATGGTGGCTATCTGCCCAAGCTCTTCGTTGAGAAGCAGGGTATGAACCCCTATGCAGGCCGTATGAAGGCTATGCTTATCTTCGCCTTCTTGCCGCTGCCCGCCCTGTTCGCACAGAGTGCCGGTGAAATCTCTGTATGGTGGCCTGCCATCATCATTGGTCTGGCAGGTGCCGGACACCAGGCTTGGAGTGCCAACCTCTTCTCAACCATCGGTGACATGTTCCCGAAGAGCGCTATCGCCACCATCACTGGTATCGGTGGTATGGCCGGAGGTATCGGCTCATTCCTCATCAACAAGGGTGCCGGTGCACTGTTCACTTACTCTGAAGAGGCAGGACAAGCCTTCACCTTCATGGGATTCGAAGGCAAGCAGGCCGGTTACATGATCGTGTTCTGCATCTGCGCCGTGGCCTACTTGGTTGCATGGTCTATCATGAAGACTCTCGTGCCGAAGTACAAGCCCATCGTAGTTCGCTAATCGCATCTGTATAAGAAGTACATAATAATATGGAAAGAGGTTGTGTCCATCTTGAGACACAACCTCTTTCTTTTTTTACTTTCCACCACCAAGGGACGAATAAATATACAAGAAGTAATCAATGTGATGCCTTTTAATATTTTTTGTGTTAAGTGTGCGTGCACATTTAAGCAAAAAGTTGTAATTTTGTGCGATTTTCGGTCAAAAGGCAGACCTTAACTTTGTGTAGAAAACAAAACTTTAATAAATAAATAGATTTATGGAAAATATAGGTTTAGGACTTATGCTGATGGTGGTGGGTATGATTACCGTTTTCGCCATTCTGCTTATTGTCATCTATCTGAGCCAACTGCTCATCGCGATAGTCAACAAGGTGGCTCCCGAGGAGGTGGTTGTGAAGAAAAACACAGCTACAGCTTCAGCACCTGCAGTGATTGATCCCAGCACCATGGCAGCCATCAAAGGTGCGGTAAACATTGTGACTGGTGGAAAGGGTAAAGTAATGAAGGTTGAAAAAATATAATATAACATAAAGACAGAATGAAGAAAGAAGTAAAATTCAGCTTGGTCTTCCGCGACATGTGGCAGAGTGCCGGCAAGTACGTGCCCCGCGTAGATCAATTGATGAAAGTGGCTCCGGCCATCATAGAGATGGGATGCTTTGCCCGAGTGGAAACTAACGGTGGTGGATTTGAGCAGGTCAATCTGCTCTTTGGTGAAAATCCCAACAATGCCGTACGTCAGTGGACAAAGCCATTCCACGAAGCTGGCATACAGACACACATGCTCGACCGCGCCTTGAACGGACTGCGCATGAGTCCTGTGCCAGCCGATGTACGCAAGCTGTTCTACAAGGTAAAGAAAGCACAGGGAACTGACATTACCCGTACATTCTGCGGCCTGAACGACATCCGCAACATTGCCCCCTCTATCGAGCACGCCAAGGCGGCAGGCATGATTTCACAGTGTGCCCTCAGCATCACTCACTCACCCATCCACACGGTAGAGTACTATGTGAACATGGCCAAACAACTCATCGAATTAGGTGCCGATGAAATCTGCATCAAGGATATGGCCGGTATCGGACGTCCCGTGTCATTGGGCAAGATTGTTGCCGGCATCAAGGCCATCAAAGATATTCCTATCCAGTACCACTCACACGCTGGTCCGGGCTTCAACATGGCTTCAATCTTGGAGGTATGCGAGGCAGGTTGTGACTACGTGGACGTAGGTATGGAACCGCTTTCATGGGGTACCGGTCACGCCGATGTCATCAGTGTGCAGGCCATGCTGAAGGATGCCGGATTCCAAGTGCCCGAAATCAACATGGAGGCTTACATGAAGGTGCGTTCGCTCGTACAGGAGTTTATGGACGACTTCCTCGGCCTCTACATCTCTCCCAAGAACCGTCTGATGAACTCATTGCTCATTGGTCCGGGTCTGCCCGGCGGTATGATGGGTTCGCTGATGGCCGACCTTGAGACCAACTTGGAGAGCATCAACAAATACAAAGCCAAGCGTAACATGAAATTCATGACGCAGGACGAACTGCTCATCAAGCTCTTTAACGAGGTGGCTTACGTATGGCCACGCGTGGGTTATCCTCCATTGGTGACACCTTTCAGCCAATATGTGAAGAACCTCGCTCTGATGAATGTCATGCAGATGGAGAAGGGCAAAGAGCGTTGGGGAATGATTGCCGACGACATTTGGGACATGCTTCTTGGCAAAGCCGGACAGTTGCCCGGCGAATTGGCTCCCGAAATCAAGGAGAAGGCAGCGAAGGAAGGCCGCAAGTTCTTCACCGGCAATCCGCAAGACAACTACCCCGACGCACTCGACAAGTTCCGCGTGCTGATGAAGGACAAGGGATGGGAAATGGGACAGGACGACGAAGAACTCTTCGAATACGCCATGCACCCCGCCCAGTATGAGGCTTACAAGAGCGGAAAAGCCAAGCAGGACTTCCTCGAGGATGTGGAGAAACGCCGCATGGAGAAGAAGGCAGGAACGGCTCCCACCGAACCCCAGACACTCACCATCGACGTGAATGGAACGGCTTACCGCGTGACCGTAGCTTACGGTGATGTGAAGCCTGAGACTACACAAGTCGCTGCTGCTCCCGTGGGTGAGGGCAAGGACATCCTTTCGCCGTTGGAAGGAAAGTTCTTCCTGACAAAGACTGCTCAGGAGACTCCGCTGAAAGTGGGCGACAAGGTGAACGAAGGCGATGTCATCTGCTATGTGGAGGCCATGAAGACCTACAATGCCATTCGTGCCGAGTTCGGTGGTACCATCACAGCCATCTGTGCCACCCCGGGCGATGCAGTATCTGAGGACGATGTGTTAATGAAAATTGGATAAAGCATGGAAGATATATTCATAAAACTCTATGAGATGACGGCATTCAGCAACATCATTG
>CAZTPB010000220.1:0-3138 GCA_964614555.1 uncultured Bacteroides sp. | reverse complement strand
CACGGAAGTAGGCTGTCACCTGTTCGTACAATTCGTCTTTTCGCATAAGTCCTGTGTCCCTTGTCTGTATTAATGCCGTGCAAAGATAGTGCAAACTTTCCAATAAGCAAAAAGAAAGGGCTGGAGTATCCTTGTTTCGTGATACCTACATTTAGGTATTGTATTCTGGATGGGGATAAAAACTTTGCCCGATACTTTGGCAACTTTGAAAAGAAGATGTAACTTTGCAATAAAATAAACAGGAAACAGAAAGATATGCGCTTATCCGAACTGAAGACAGGAGAAAGGGGAGTGGTCGTCAAGGTGCTCGGCCACGGAGGCTTCCGCAAACGCATCGTAGAGATGGGTTTCATCAAAGGAAAGACGGTGGAGGTCGTGCTGAATGCACCCCTGAAGGATCCTATCAAATACAAGATTCTCGGCTATGAGGTGTCGCTTCGCCGTCAAGAGGCGGAAATGATTGAAATTGTGAGTGAAGAGGAAGTGGGCAAGGAACAGGTTGACAAGTTGGCAAAACCGTGCGATTGCGATGCGGAAGGGCCGTCCGTCCGTCAACCCGCCCGTCCGTCAACCGAAATGTCTATGCAGGAATTGGCACGCGGCAAGCGTCGTACCATCAATGTGGCATTGGTGGGAAATCCCAATTGCGGGAAGACCTCGCTGTTCAATATTGCCAGTGGTGCACACGAGCATGTGGGCAACTATAGCGGTGTGACGGTGGATGCCAAAGAGGGCATTTTCAACTTTCAGGGATACCGTTTCCGCCTCATAGACCTGCCGGGCACATACAGCCTTTCTACCTATACTCCGGAAGAGCGTTATGTGCGCCGCTACATCATCGACGAAACGCCCGATGTCATCGTCAATGTGGTGGATGCCGGCAACTTGGAGCGTAACCTCTACCTGACCACCCAACTGATTGACATGAACGTGCGCATGGTCATAGCCTTGAACATGTATGACGAATTGGAGGCCAGCGGCAACCGGCTGGATCATGTGCAGCTGGGCGAACTGTTAGGAGCACCGATGGTGCCCACCGTGTCGCGCACGGGCAAAGGAGTGGAAAAACTTTTCCATACCATCATCAGCAGTTATGAAGGGGGAGATTTTCTCGACAAGGAGGGGCATCTGCGTTCCGAGGCTCTGAATGACCTGAGCGACTGGCATCGCGAATATGTCGCCGACCATTCCTTTGATGCCCAAAGCATGAAGCACGAACATCCGCGCGGATTTTATCACCACATTCACATCAACCACGGTGCGGAGGTAGAGCGCAGCATAGAAGAGATAAAGCGGGCTGTCAGCGAAAACGAGGAGATCCGGCACAAATATTCCACCCGCTTTCTGGCCATCAAGTTGCTTGAACACGATGCGGATGCCGAACAGGCAACCGCTTCTCTACCTAACGGGCAAAAAATCATCAGCCTGCGTGACCGCGAAGCCGAACGCCTGCAAAAGGTGCTCAACGAGGACAGCGAGCAGGCAATCATGGATGCCAAATACGGCTTCATCCAAGGAGCCTTGCGCGAAACTTTCATCGACAATCATCAGGAGCGCCGGCAGATAACTTCAGCCATCGACACCATTGTCACCCATCGTCTGTGGGGATTCCCCATATTCTTCCTTTTCCTCTACATCATGTTCGAGTGTACGTTCACTCTTGGCGAATATCCCATGATGGGCATCGAGTGGCTCGTCGGGCAATTGGGAGACCTCATTGAAGGTGCCATGCAGGAGGGATCGCTGAAGGATATGCTTATCGATGGCATCATCGGAGGTGTGGGAGGTGTCATTGTCTTCCTGCCCAACATACTGATACTCTATCTCTTCATCTCCATCATGGAGGATTCCGGCTATATGGCGCGTGCAGCCTTCATCATGGACAAGCTGATGCACAAGATGGGGCTTCACGGCAAATCGTTCATTCCTCTCATCATGGGCTTCGGTTGCAATGTGCCGGCCATTATGGCCACACGCACCATCGAGAGCCACAAGAGTCGCTTGGTGACTATGCTCATCACCCCGCTGATGTCGTGTTCGGCCCGTTTGCCCATCTATCTGTTGCTTGTGGGAGCCTTTTTCCCCCATAATGCCAGTCTTGTCCTGCTCGGCATCTACGCGGCAGGCATCCTGTTGGCAGTCCTTTTAGGAAGGCTATTCAGCCATTTTTTCATGAAGGGCGACGATATGCCTTTTGTCATGGAACTTCCGCCTTACCGTATGCCTACCTCCAAAGCCATCCTGCGCCATACGTGGGAGAAGGGGGCACAATACCTCAAGAAGATGGGAGGCATCATCATGGTGGCATCCATCATCATCTGGTTTCTCGGATACTATCCCCGGGGCGGCAAGCACGATACCTTGGCCGAGCAGCAGGAGAATTCCTATATCGGACAGATTGGTCGGGCCATCGAACCCGTCATCCGTCCTTTGGGCTTCGATTGGAAGTTGGGCATCGGCCTCATATCCGGTGCAGGAGCGAAGGAACTGGTGGTCAGCACCATCGGTGTGCTCTACCATGAGAGTGAGGAAGAAGTGGCAGCAGCCACCGACGGCGAGAGTAGCACCTTGTCGGCGCGTATAGCCAAGACCATCACCCCGTTGGCAGCCGTCAGCTATATGCTCTTCGTGCTCATCTACTTCCCTTGCGTAGCTACTCTGGCAGCCATCAAGCAAGAGTCTGGCAAGTGGCGTTGGGCCTTGTTCACGGCCGTCTATACCACCGCATTGGCATGGTTGGTTTCCTTTGCCGTCTATCAGATAGGCAACCTTTTCTGAGCGGTGTTGTTGTATGTATGAAGCAATGGTTTAATGTCAGGATACTGAGTTTATGCAAGAGATAGGTGTTTCCATCATCGTGTTGATAGCCCTTTGGTTTGCCGGCAAGGCTTGTTGGGGTTACGTCCGTGCTTTCATGGGCAAGGAGCCTCCCTGCAAACACTGCAGCGGTGGATGCCAATGTGCGCAAAAGGGAGTGAAGCCGAAGTCAGGATGCGAAAAAAACAGTAATTAACGAAAAAAAGCAGGCTGAATAGTTGCAGATTCAGAAAAAAGCAGTACCTTTGCACCGCAAAACGCAACAAGGTACCCTGGCCGAGTGGCTAGGCAACGGTCTGCAAAACCGTCTACAGCAGTTCG
>CAZTPB010000219.1:0-3157 GCA_964614555.1 uncultured Bacteroides sp. | reverse complement strand
GCGATCGCAGCAGGCTGCAATCGTAATCCCAGCCTGCTGCGACTGGCTATGCAGCAAGCTGCATGAAAAAAAGGGCATGTCACAGCATTTTGAAACAGCGTACAAGCCAAGAGGGTTCTCATGCCTTTTCCCCAATCAGAAAAACGATAAAATGGAAGTAAAAGCAAAAAAATAATGGCACATTCCTTTGCCGATTCAACTTCTTTCTTTACTTTTGCAAACATTATCATTAGAATAAATCGATTTATGAAGACATTAGAGAAGCTTTTTGCCGAGAAACTACTGAAAGTCAAGGCTATCAAACTGCAACCTGACAACCCATTCACTTGGGCATCCGGATGGAAATCGCCTTTTTATTGCGACAATCGTAAGACATTGTCCTACCCTGCTTTACGCAATTTCGTAAAGTTGGAGATTGCACGACTTGTCCAAGAACAGTTCGGTGAAGTAGATGCCATTGCCGGTGTAGCCACAGGAGCTATCCCGCAAGGAGCATTGGTCGCCGATGCGTTGAACCTCCCATTTGTCTATGTACGTTCTACCCCTAAAGACCATGGTCTGGAGAACCTTATCGAAGGAGAATTACGTCCGGGTATGAAGGTTGTGGTTATTGAAGATCTGATCTCAACAGGTGGAAGCAGCTTGAAAGCCGTTGAAGCCATCCGTCGTGATGGCTGCGAAGTCATCGGAATGGTCGCATCCTATACCTACGGATTCCCTGTGGCAATTGAAGCCTTCAAGAATGCAAAGGTGAAATTGATGACACTGACAAACTATGAAGCAGTGCTCGAAGTAGCCTTGAAGACCGGCTATATCAGTGAAGAAGACGTCCCTGTATTGAATACATGGAGAAAAGATCCGGCACATTGGGAAGGGTGATTAGCGGCAAGTGATTAGTGACAAGAATATTTAGTAACAAACTACGAGCTACAGGCTACGAGTATCTGCTTCCGTAGATATACTTGTAACTTGTAGCTCGTAGCTCATAACTCTTGACAATGACGACATTCGAAAGTAGTATCAAGGTTATCCCTTACAATCAAGAAGCGGTATATGCCAAGATATCAGACCTGAATAATTTAGAAGAGGTTAAGGATCGCATACCTCAGGACAAAATACAGAATTTCACATTTGATGCAGACTCCATCAATTTCACCGTATCTCCGATGGGCAATGTTTGCTTGCGCATCATCGAACGCGAACCCTGCAAACTTGTGAAGTTCGAAACAGCCAGTTCACCACTCCCCTTCAATCTGTGGATACAATTGGTTGCCATTGATGAGACGCAATGTAAAATGAAATTAACTGTCAAGGCCGAGCTGAACCCTTTTATCAAGGGCATGGTTTCCAAGCCACTTCAGGAAGGGTTGGAAAAAATGGCTGAAATGATTGCGCAGATTCCTTTTAAATAAATCATCACGAGCTACAAGACACAAGGGCTATGCCACAGATGCTCAACTTATCATTTGTAGCTCGTAGTCCGCTAATTTTAGAATAGAAATATTATGGCTCAAAAACTTTGGGAAAAGAATGTACAGGTAAACGAAGAGATTGAACGGTTCACTGTAGGTCGAGACCGAGAGATGGATCTCTACCTTGCCAAGCACGATGTGCTGGGTTCGATGGCACACATCACCATGCTGGAAAGTATCGGACTGCTGACAGCTGACGAATTGAAGACTCTGCTGGCCGAACTGAAGAATATTCATGCCATTGCCGAACGCGGTGAATTCGTCATTGAAGAGGGCGTGGAAGATGTACATTCGCAAGTAGAGCTGATGCTCACACGCAAATTGGGTGATGTGGGCAAGAAAATACATAGCGGACGCTCACGCAACGATCAAGTATTACTCGACCTCAAGCTGTTCACCCGCACCCAACTACGCGAAATCACCGAAGAAGTGGAAATTCTATTCCACGAACTCATTGCACAAAGCGACAGATACAAGCACGTGCTGATGCCCGGATACACCCATCTGCAAATAGCCATGCCTTCATCGTTCGGCCTTTGGTTTGGTGCTTACGCCGAGAGCCTGGTGGACGATCTCACCTTCCTTCAGGCGGCTTACCGTATGTGCAACCGCAATCCGCTCGGTTCGGCTGCGGGATACGGTTCGTCGTTCCCCCTCAACCGCGAAATGACCACCCGTCTTTTAGGGTTCGACTCCATGAATTACAACGTCGTGTATGCCCAAATGGGACGTGGCAAAATGGAACGCAATGTAGCCTTCGCCTTGGCGTCCATTGCAGGCACCATCGGCAAACTGGCTTTCGATGCCTGTATGTTCAACAGCCAGAACTTCGGCTTCGTGAAACTGCCCGACGAGTGTACCACCGGCTCCAGCATCATGCCTCACAAGAAGAACCCCGACGTGTTTGAGCTGACCCGCGCCAAGTGCAACAAGATTCAGAGCCTGCCCCAGCAAATCATGTTGATTGCCAACAACCTGCCTTCCGGTTACTTCCGCGATTTGCAAATCATCAAAGAAGTGTTCCTTCCGGCCTTCGAGGAGTTGAAAGACTGCCTGCGTATGACGGCCTACATTATCAACAGAATCAAAGTGAACGAACACATTCTTGATGATGACCGCTACCTCTACATGTTCAGTGTGGAGGAGGTAAACCGCCTTGCAGCCGAGGGTATGCCCTTCCGCGATGCCTACAAGAAGGTAGGGCTCGACATCGAAGCGGGCAATTTCACACACAACAAGCAAGTATGCCACACCCATGCAGGCAGCATCGGCAATCTCTGCAATGACCGCATCGAAGCTCTGATGAAACAGGTTGTCGATGGCTTCAACTTCGCCAATGTGGAAAGAGCCGAGAAGGAGTTACTAAAGCAGCCCTGCTGACCCCCCTCTATTTTGTGGAAAACATCAATTTATCCCATTTCCACAGGTGATTTTATGACCGGATCCGTTGAGCGAGTGTGTCCTCATGCTGGGGGGAGGACCACTCCTACTTCAACCGTCTTTTCCGTATGCATACGGAGTAGCTTGTGATTGACATTTTGCATTACTTCTGGGGGAAGTACCCCTCAAAAAACAACTGACTAACTGACTCAACTGACAACTTTTTCGGAAAAAGTTTATTCCTCCATGCTCTTCAAATTTCCAACGAGCCCGACCTGCTCTATCCACAAGTCCGCCATGCGCCG
>CAZTPB010000218.1:0-3198 GCA_964614555.1 uncultured Bacteroides sp. | reverse complement strand
TTGGAGTCCTCATCAGCCTGCGGGTTGCAGGAGGTGAAGCTCATGAGCAGGAAGAGGAGGAGAAAAGACCCTCCCCCTGCCCCTCCGCAGGGGAGGGGAGTGAATGCTCTGCGAACCATTTTATGAATGATATTTCTCATACTCTGAATAGAATTTTATAGTGTGAAGACATTTTACGCCCCTCCCTTGTGGAGGGGGCGGGGGAGGGTCTTCTTTTTCATTTACAATGGGATATTACCGTGTTTCTTAGCCGGATTGGTCAGCTTTTTTGTCTGCAATTGGGCCAATGCACGGATAATACGGAAGCGTGTGTTGCGCGGTTCAATCACATCATCGATGTAGCCATACTTGGCTGCATTGTACGGGTTGGCAAACAGCTTGGTATATTCGGCTTCCTTCTCGGCCAGGTATTCGGCAGGATTTTCCTTCTCCTTAGCCTCCTTGGCATAGAGTACGGCTACGGCACCCGAACCACCCATCACGGCAATTTCGGCAGAGGGCCAAGCATAGTTGATGTCGCCACGCAACTGCTTGCAACTCATTACGATGTGGCTTCCTCCGTAAGATTTGCGCAGGGTTACGGTCACCTTGGGCACGGTAGCTTCACCGTAAGCGTAGAGCAACTTGGCTCCGTGCAGGATGACAGCGTTGTACTCCTGACCGGTTCCCGGCAAGAATCCCGGTACGTCAACGAGTGACACGATGGGGATGTTGAAAGCGTCGCAGAAACGGACGAAGCGGGCACCCTTGCGTGAAGCGTTGCAGTCGAGCACACCGGCATAGCGGCAGGGTTGGTTGGCCACGATACCCACCGACTGGCCGTTGAAGCGGGCAAAGCCGATGATGATGTTGGTGGCGTAGTCCTTCTGTACCTCAAGGAACTTGCCGTCATCGACGATGGCACCGATAACCTCGTACATATCGTAAGCCTTGTTGGGGTTGTCGGGAATGATTTCGTTCAGTGAATCCTCCACGCGGTCAATGGGGTCGGTGCATTCTACGAGCGGAGCCTCCTCTTGGTTGTTCTGCGGGATGTAGCTCAGCAATTCGCGGATGAGAGCCAAACCCTCTTCCTCGGTCTGTGCGGTGAAGTGTGTCACACCACTCTTGGTTGAATGTACGCTGGCACCACCGAGCTGTTCCTGAGTCACGTCCTCGCCCGTTACGGTCTTCACCACGGCAGGGCCGGTGAGGAACATATACGATGTACCCTCCATCATCAGCGTGAAGTCTGTCAAAGCCGGAGAATATACGGCACCACCGGCGCAGGGGCCGAAGATTCCCGAAATCTGGGGAACTACACCCGAAGCCAGAATGTTGCGCTGGAAGATTTCAGCATATCCGGCCAAAGCGTTGATACCCTCCTGGATACGTGCACCACCCGAGTCATTGATGCCGATGCAAGGTGCGCCCATCTTCATGGCCATGTCCATCACTTTGCAGATCTTCTGTGCCATGGTCTCTGACAATGAACCACCGAACACGGTGAAATCCTGTGCAAAGACATATACCAGACGGCCGTCAATCGTACCCGAACCGGTCACCACACCATCGCCCAAGAATGATTTCTTCTCCTGTCCGAAGTTGGTGCAACGGTGGGTTACGAACATGTCCATTTCTTCGAAGCTGCCTTCGTCGAGCAACATGGCAATGCGCTCGCGGGCAGTGTATTTACCTTTCTCATGCTGTTTGGCAATAGCTTTCTCGCCACCACCCAGACGGGCCTTGGTGCGCAGCTCCACCAATTCTTTAATTCTTTCTAATTGTTTGCTCATAAATAGATGAGGACCCTCCCCCTTGCCCCTCCCAAGGGAGGGGAGTGAAAAGTTCTGTCCCTTGTTTTTTATTGTTATTAATAGAGTTTTAAATGATGGTTGACCCTTTCCCTGTTTGTATATAGTACTTATACTATCTGCTCCCCTCCCTTGCGGAGGGGTAGGGGGAGGGTCTTCTTTTATTGTTCACACAACTCTGTCAGCACTCCCTGAGTTGATTTCGGGTGGAGGAAGGCGATGTTCAATCCCTCGGCACCTCCACGGGGAGCTTTGTCAATCAGGCGGATACCTTTCTCCTCAGCTTCGGCCAGTGCGTTGGCCACACCGTCTTCGATGGCAAAGGCCACGTGGTGTACACCGACCCCCTTGTTCTCAATGAACTTGGCAATGGTACTCTCGGGGCTTGTAGGCTCCAACAGCTCAATCTTGGTGTCGCCCACCTTCAAGAAAGCTGTGCGTACTTTTTGGTCTTCTACTGTTTCGATGTTGTAGCACTTCAGCCCCAACACATTCTCGTAATAGGGAAGAGCCTCTTCAATACTTTTGACGGCAATTCCCAAATGCTCGATATGAGAAATCTTCATAACGCGTTTATTATTTAGTTAATTATACCTTATGTTATATATAATGATGCGCAAAGTTACTAAGAATGTGTAATACTATCAAACTTTTCTTGTTTTTATTCTTCGAAATTCTTCTATTTGATATGGAAAATTGTCATGGCTATGCCTCGAAAGTGTAAAAAAGAAACTCTGTGTGGCAGAATCGTACGTCGCGTTGCACGGTTTTTAGAAAAACATTCGTACCTTTGTTTCCACATTACTATAAACTGACGACTGATGATTACAGAAAAACAAATAACTCCTTTAACTCCTTAATTAATAAATTTGGAATAACTCATGAAACTTCTTTGGATAGACTTGAATTGCTCCTATGCCCACAGTTCATTGGCACTGCCCGCCCTTCATGCTCAGGTGATGCATCGTACGGATGTGGAGTGGGAGGTGGTGCGCACCACCAACAACGAGGCCGTGGGCACAACCGTGGAGGCCATCTATGCCCGTCGTCCCGATGTGATTGCCGCCACGGCTTGGCTATTCACCCACGAGCAGTTGCTCCACATCATCGTGCGTGCAAAGGCCCTGATGCCTCATGTGAAGGTGATATTGGGAGGCCCCGAGTTCTTGGGCGATAATGAACCCTACCTGCGTCGGCATCCCGAGGTGGATGCCGTCCTCCGTGGCGAAGGGGAGGAGAGTTTCGCCCGTTGGCTCCGAGTGTGGGACAAGCCGGATGAGTGGGCGGGGATTGAGGGGGTATGTTATATTAAGGAGTTAAAGGGAAATATTTCTAAGGAGTGTAGGAGGCAGGAGTGTAGGAGGCAGGAGTGTAGGAGTGTAGACAATACTTCTGCTTGCATAAA
>CAZTPB010000217.1:0-3293 GCA_964614555.1 uncultured Bacteroides sp. | reverse complement strand
GTTCATCCGCAAGAACTGGAAGGAGGGCACTGCCGCCGAGATGACCGAACTGGCCAACCTGCTTGAAGGCTTGACTGATTTCTCCATCGAATCGCTGAAACAAGCCGTGGACACTTGGGCAGAAGCCGGTGAGAAGAAACCTTGGAACCCCTGGCGTGTGTGCCTCGTAGGCACCGGTCAAGGTCCCGATATGTACGAACTGGCCGCCTTTCTTGGTAAAGAGGAGACCGTCCGTCGTATGCGCAAAGCCGTAGAAGCGCTTGCTTAATTATGAATCAACAAAGATGTACAACTTAGCCATTTACCTATACCTCCTGGCCGTCAAGTTCGTAGGCCTTTTCAGCAAGAAGGTCAAACTGATGCGCAAGGGACACAAGCAGGTGTTCGACATCTTGCGCCAGGGTATTGACAAAGACAGTCAGTACTTGTGGTTTCATGCCGCTTCGTTGGGCGAGTTCGAACAGGGTCGTCCGTTGATAGAGCGCATCCGCAAGGCTCATCCTCAGTATAAGATTCTGCTCACCTTCTTCTCCCCTTCGGGCTACGAGGTGCGTAAGAACTACGAGGGAGCCGACGTTGTCTGCTATCTTCCCTTCGACACACCGCGCAATGTGCGTCGTTTTCTCGACTTGGCCCGTCCGTCGATGGCCTTTTTCATCAAGTATGAGTTTTGGCAGAACTACATGAAGGGGCTCCAGCGTCGGGGCATCCCCACCTACAGTGTCTCCTCCATCTTCCGCCCCAACCAGGTCTTCTTCCGTTGGTACGGCGGGCAGTATTACAAGGTGCTCACCCGCATCACCCACTTTTTCGTGCAGAACGAGGAGTCAATCCGCTTGTTGGCTTCGCGTGGCATCACCAATGCCACCGTGGTGGGCGACACTCGCTTCGACCGCGTATTGGAAATCAATCAGGCAGCCAAGCGCCTCCCTTTGGTAGAGCACTTCAAGGGCGACTCATTGGTGTTTGTGGCCGGCAGTTCGTGGCAGCCGGATGAAGATCTTTTCATCGAATATTTCAACAGTCATCCGGAGATGAAGCTGATTATCGCTCCCCATGTCGTGAGCGAAGACCATATCGAAGAGATTATAGGCAAACTCCATCGTCCGTATATACGTTATTCGCAGGCCGACGGCACCGACCTCTCTGTAGTCGATTGTCTGATTATCGACTGCTACGGTCTGCTCTCGTCCATCTACCGCTATGGCGAGGTGGCTTATGTGGGCGGTGGATTCGGTGTAGGCATACACAATGTGCTGGAGGCCGCTGTCTATGGCATACCGGTGTTGTTCGGACCCAACAACCGGCGTTTCCGTGAAGCTCGTGCTCTGATAGCAGAGGGGGGGGGATTCGAAGTGCACGATTATGCAGACTTTTCTGTATTGCTCGATGGTTTGTTGGCCGACCACCGGCGACTGGTAGAGACCGGACGTAAGGCTGGAGAATACGTCTGCCGAAATGCCGGAGCTTCCGATGCAGTGATACGGGCCATTCACTTTAGAGAATGAGTATTATAAGGATCAGGCTCGGGTTGCGTGCGTTGATACGAATGGAATAGTTCGTGCATCGCGCAGCCCATGCCTGATTTTTTGTATCCAAAGGTTTTTATTTCATCACAAATGTATTGAAGGAGTGTGGGGCAGTCTGAATGTTGAGGAACTTCTTCCCTATTTTTACATTGGCCTTATGCGGTTGGTCGGTGAAGTTGCCGGCAGTGACGATGTAGCCTCCTTCGGTGGTACGGAAGACAACGATGGGTGTGCGGCTGTAGTCGCGTCCGGCATAGCCTACCATCTGTGTGCCCGGGGTGATGAAGTGGCTGAAGTGCTTGTAGGCAAAGTACTCGGCCGTGTAGCGCATCTGGCGCGTCTTGCTGTCAACCTGTATCAGAGCATTTTGTTTCCATCCCCAAGGTGACTCGCCGCTGTCGGTGAGAATGAAGTTCCAGTTGTAGTACTCGTCGCATCCATTACCCAGATTGTCTGAGAGCAGGAAGAAGGTATGCTCACCTGCGGCCCAGTCCATCGAACCGTTGCCGCACTCGCTTTCCGATTGCATGAAGCGAAGGTTGGGGTAGCGCTCGCGCAATTGGGGCAGGTTGTTGCGGCATTCCCATTGGGTGCCCACTCCCTTTATGTTCTTCTGCAACGTAGGATCATCCAAGATCTTCTCTACGTAATCCAACCTATTTGTGTTGAATGTCCCTATCCACAGTTCCACTTCGGGGTGGTGTTTGGCCAAAGTAGGAGCCAGATATTCGTTGTTAAAACGCAAGGTTCCTTCGGCCGTCCAGGCACAACCAGGATAGGGAGTATAGGAGTAAGCTTCGTTCTGATACATTACTTTGGTAATGGGAAGTCCCTGCTCAGCGTAAAGGTCGATGAAGCGGCAGAACATTTCAGCATAGCATTGCAGGTAACGTGGGTCTTGTATGAAGAAGTCCTGCGAAGCCAAGCGACGGGGGAACACTCCGTTGCGGTCGCCGAGAAGTCTCATCTCATCGGGGTTCAGCGCACGCCCGTCGTCCATATACAGCAGGTATCCCTGTCGCGGATCCATCGCATTGTACTGGTTGGGTACTACGGGATAGTCCTGGTTTATCTTCATCCACGTTGGTGGGCTCCACGGGCTCATGAAGAGTTGCAACTGAGGACAGTATTTCTGTGCTGCCCTCGCCAAGGGGATAATGTTACGCTTGTCACGTTCTATGTTGAAGTGGCGCAATCCAAGGTCACCTACCACATCGTCGCAACTGTACCACGAGCGGGCATAGTCGTTGGCATTCATCGATATGCGGCCATGAGTGAAATGCAAGTCCCCGGTCGGGGCAAACAGGTTGTGCATCACTTCGTCCTGTTCATTACGTGTCAGCAGATTGAAGGCATCCCAGTCCAACTCGTTAAAGGTGGTTCCCCAAGCGCGGAAGGCCACTCCCTCCTCGTCGCCGTTGAGGCTCACCACAGTGGTGCCCTCAGCTTTGTTGGCAAGGCTCGTCTTGCCCTGTTTCCACTCTGCACCTTCAGTGGTGCTGTATATCGCTACTCGTTGTGCCCATGCTCCGGTGCTCGCAGTACTCAGCATCACAGTCATCAGCATTGTTGAAAGAATTCTTTTCATGATAATTGTTCCTATGGTATAGTTGTGCAAAGTTAAGAAGAATTCTTTTAAAAATCGAAAAACGTTATGATTATTTCTATCATGGATTAGATTTAAATTTAAAATATAATTATTAAATTTCTCTTTCAAAATGAACGATAAATTTGATAAAAGGCTGTCATTTTGCTTTAAAAATA
>CAZTPB010000216.1:0-3308 GCA_964614555.1 uncultured Bacteroides sp. | reverse complement strand
GTAAAGGGAAATGACATGAGTTGCATTTTCTTCAAACGTGAGTTTCTTCCTTCTAAAACAGTTCTCCTCGCCACAAAGCATGAAGAAAGTCATGAACATAGAGCAGTTCGATACCGTCCTCTGTACGGTTGATGCGGTCCAAAGAGACCAGCAGGAGGCGACACGTAGGGTAATCTTCGCCAAAAGATTTCAGCCCCTTGAGGTGGCGCTTCTGAATCTCTTCTGCCGACTTTATTTCGATAGCTATGCGGGCATCGCCGATGACAGCGTCCACCTCCACACCCGTCTGGGTACGCCAAAAGGAGAGTTTCTCATCCTTGTGGTGATAGCCAATGTAGGCCGTCAGTTCCTGGATGATAAAATGCTCGAATGCATGTCCGTATTCAGGTGTTCCCCTCACAAGGGATGTACGGTGAAGCAAGTGGCCGGTCACTCCCACATCGAAGAAATAGAAACGGGGTGCCTGCACGAGGCGGCGTTTCAGCACCTTGGTGTAGGCCGGAAGCATATACCCTACCAACGTGTCTTCCAATATGCTGAAATAGCTCTTCACCGTCTGTGCGCTCACGCCGCATTCGGCCGCAATGTTGGCATAGTTCACCATCTCACCGTCAGTCAGTGCCGCCACTTCCAAGAACCGTTGGAAGCTCCCGAGATTGCGCACCAAAGCCTCTTCGCGTATCTCTTCCCGCAGATATACATCCACATAGGCAGCGAGGAGCCGACGCGGATTCTTTGACAGGTAGTGTGTGGGCAACATGCCGTGGAGCAAGGCTCGGTCGAGGTCGAAATCCGGTATCTCAGCACTCACTAAGGGATAGAAATAACAGGGGAAAGCCCGACCTCCCAACGTGTTGTAGCCTTTCCGCTTCAATTTCCGCGCACTCGACCCACACAAGACGAATATCATCCCACGTTCGGAAATCAGCCGGTGTACTTCATTGAGCAGTTCAGGCACTTCGGGAATCTCATCGATGACCACCACCGTGCCTGCCCCCTTGTCACGCAGCATTTCGTAGAGCAGCGAAGGGCGTTTCTGAAAACGCATCCGAAGCTCCGAATCCAGCAAATCTATGAATACTGCATTGGGGAATTGCTGACGAAGGATTGTACTTTTCCCTGTCTGTCGGGCGCCGAACAGGAATATAGAGCTTTCAACCTCTTGATTCAGTTTAGGATAACGTTCAAACATACCTTTCTTTTTTACTCTTATACTATCACTTTTTCATTGTAAATCCTAAGTACTACTTACGATTTTCAATGTAAATCTGCGGCAAAGATACAGATTTTCCATAGAATAAAGAAACTTTTTGTGCTAAAAAGCAGAATGCATTTATGAAAACCGAAAACTTTCACCTCATTCTGTATAAAATAACAGCTACAACAACCTATCAAAGCCAATCCGGCAAACAAGGAGAAGATTTTCCTCATACCTACTCCCCCTCCTATTCCCCTCCTCATGCCCACACCTGCGGACTTGTCCGCTGATTTCTTCCGAAAACTTCCGGGTGGAGCAGTGCATGCCGCTGCCGCATTTGACCTGCAGTTGCCACCACCTCGCAACCGGTGCCCGGATAATTTCACGGGAATAAAATATTTTCAGATTTTTCTTTGGCATTTACAAATACTTTACTTACCTTCGCGCCAATTTGCGTCAATTTTATTAACCCCTAAAAACTTATAATGCCAAAGGCCCCAAGGAAGACATATATATCAAGCTCTCTGCCCAAGGAGATGAACAGCATGGGCGGCCTCTGGCAAGTTGGTTCGACAAGTTAACAGAGGCCGTCATGGCGGCTGTCATGGAGAACGTCAAAAGGGTTCTCCATGATTTTCAACTAAAGTTCCCCTTACAGATTGAGAAAAGGCAGAAACTTAACCTCTTCAGCCCCGTGCTGGATGAGGAAGAGTTTGCTGACTGTTTCTATGGGCTGTATATCAACAGTACAAAGAAGATGAAGAAGAAGTACGGCGAGAAGGAGTACGACAAGATGAGGTTCTCCGCTTTCCTCTACTACCTCGTCAAGGTCAAGGGCTTTAGTGGGGACAATTTCAGCCAGACTCGTTTCTATGAGTTTATTCAAAAGAAGGTGTTCTGCGATTTGAAGCAGAATGTGCGGACATTCAACAACCGTGTGACCGAACTCAACATCCTGGACAAGGCCGTGAAGCACCCGATGGATTACGCCAAGGATCCAGACTTCGAGGATTTCCGGCATTTGGAAAAAGAATTCCGAGAATCGGACTTTTTCAAGAGTCTGAAGAACTTGTTTGGCAGAGTTTTCAAACCCATGTAACCATCTGCAAGTGAACATATTCCACACAGGGAGGCCCACCACTCGGGTCTCCCTTTTATTTTCCGGCAAAAAAACAGGTTTTTCCGAGGGTATTCCGGGCCTGCCGTCCGTTTCGTAATTTCGCAGTGTGAAAGAGATAAAACGAACTTCATTAACTGCTAAAATTACACATTATGATGAAACAGCCAACCAACACCCGTCCCGAAGTGGAGAATCAGGAGATTTTCCCCTTCAACCCCTCGCTGGAGAAACTTATCGGCGAACTGAAACACAACGTTCTCACCATCCGCTACCATTCCGAGATTACCGGACAGGACGAGTCCGTGCGCGGAACCCTCATCGGCTACTGGCACGACTTTGGCCGCCCCTACCGCTATGTGCCGCGCCAGACCTTCCTGCCTCTGTTCGACATGGACCACCGCTGCTGGACCACACTCCGCACCGACAGCATCCTCCACGAAGGTCCGAGGGAGCCAGAGGACCTTAAAGCCCCTAAAGTTCCTGAACCCCCCAAAGACCCCAAGGACACCATCATCATCCACTGTTCAGCCACCCGTCCCAGTCAGGATGTGGGCGCGGCCGACATCGACCGTTGGCACCGCCAGCGCGGGTTCGACGGCATCGGGTACCACTACGTCGTCCGCCTGGACGGGACCATCGAAGAGGGCCGTCCCTACCCCCGCGAAGGGGCCCATGCCTTGGGGTGGAACAAGCGGGCCGTGGGCATCTGCTACATCGGCGGACTCGACAGCAAAGGCCGTCCCTGCGACACCCGCACAGCCCCACAACGCGAAGCCCTGAAAGCCCTGATTCTCCGCTTGAAGGAGGAGCATCCCGGCCTGGTCCGCATCCTGGGCCATCGCGACGTGGCCCGCAAGGCTTGTCCGTGCTTCGATGCGGCAGGGGAGTATAGTTTTTTTAGGAGTTAAAGGAGTTAGAGGAGTTAAAGGAGTTATCGCAGGCTTTGGCCTGCTAAGCCAAATGTATAGCTAATATATTTGCAAAACTATT
>CAZTPB010000215.1:0-3312 GCA_964614555.1 uncultured Bacteroides sp. | reverse complement strand
GTGGTGAACGACTTTGCCAACAACTATTTCCAAAACTTGCTCCACAACCATATCGACGGACAGAGCATCGGCTTGGCCTACTTTCGGCAGCGTGGTTTCCGCGACGACATCATCCGCAAGTTCCAGTTGGGCTACAGCCTCAGTGAACGCGATGCCTTGGTGAAGGAGGCCCGACGCAAAGGATACAAAGAGGAATATTTGGAGAAAACCGGCCTCTGCTACCGCCGCGACAACGACGGACAGTTGCGCGACCGCTTTTGGGGACGCGTGATGTTTCCCGTGCATACGCTCAGCGGAAAGGTCATCGCCTTCGGTGGACGTGTATTGAAGACCGACGGCAAGGTGGCCAAGTATGTCAACTCGCCCGAATCGGAAATCTACCACAAGAGTAACGAGCTCTACGGTATCTACTTTGCCAAGCAGGCCATTGTAAGAGACGACCGTTGCTTCCTTGTAGAGGGATACACCGATGTCATCAGTATGCACCAATCGGGCATCGAGAATGTGGTGGCCTCATCGGGTACCTCACTGACTCAGGGACAAATCCGCCTGATACACCGTTTTACCAACAATATCACCGTGCTCTACGATGGAGACGGAGCCGGTATCAAAGCCTCCATCCGAGGTATCGACATGCTGTTGGAGGAGGGAATGAACATCAAGGTCGTCCTTCTCCCCGACGGGGAAGACCCTGACAGCTTTGCACGTAAGCACAACGCCACCGACTACAAGGCATACATCAATTCGCACGAGGTGGATTTCATCCGCTTCAAGACAAATCTGCTGCTCGAGGAGGTAGGAAACGACCCCATCAAGCGGGCCACTCTCATCGGCGACATCGTGCGCAGCATCTCCGTCATTCCCGAAAACATCGTGCGCTCGGTCTATATCCGCGAGTGCAGCCAACTGCTTCAGGTGGAGGAAAAACTGCTGGTGCAGGAGGTGAACAAGCTGATGACGCGCACCAAGGAGGAGAAGCAGGCGGCAGCCGAAAAACAGCGCCAGCGCGAGGCGGCCAAGGCCGAGCGCCTGCAGCAATCAAATATTCCTGTGCCCGATGGGGAAGTACCTGTGGAATTGTTGGGAAGTCCGGCACCTCCTCCCATGGATGGGTTGGGCGTTCCTCCTCCCCCGATGGAAGAGGGTGGGAGTGAGGGAGCGTATGTACCACCTCCTTCCGCACCATTCCCATCTGAAGGTGGTGAAGGGAGCGCAAATGACAGGGTAGGACATTCTACTCCCCTCCCTTGGGAGGGGCAGGGGGAGGGTCCGACGGGTCTCTTCATTCCCTCTCAGAACAAACAGAAGAGGGCTTATCACGACAAGGAAGTGTTGCTGATGCAACAAGTGGTCCGTCATGGCGAACAAGTGATGTATGCGGAGGAGAACGAAGAGGGAAAGACAAAGGATGTAACTGTAGTAGAGCACATTGCCGCCGACCTTGCCAACGATGGATTGGAGCTGCAAGATCCCATGCATCGCCGCATGTTGGCCGAAGCATTGGAGCGCATCGGGAGTGCCAATTTCTCCGTCTCGAGATACTTTTTCTCGCACCCCGACCCACAAATAGCTCGCTTGGCAGCAGACCTCAGTAGCGACCGATACCAACTGAGCAAGTACCACTCCCGTTCACAGAAGGTGGTGACCGATGCCGAACGTCTGCATGAACTGGTACCCCACCTGCTCACCGACCTCAAGCTGGCCATTGTGGAGGACGAACTGAAGCAGGTGCTTGCAGCTCTGCAAGACCGCTCCGTCATGACCGATGCCGCACGCTACATGGAAATCATGAAGCGATACAAAGACCTTTCCGAAGTACAACGCGTCATCGCCAAACACGCCGGCGACCGCGTGGTGTTATCGTAAAAAAACAAAATCCAAGAACCACCATCACGATGACTCTTGGATTCTGTACTTATTTCTTGCTATGGTTAATTAATCGAAATCCTAATTCTGCTTGCCCTCTCTGTCCATTGTCCAGGTACTTCTTCAGCGTATGTTTCAGTCCTGCACCACGCAGGACCACCCCACGTTCAACGATAGTGCCATCGGGAGCAAAGAGAATCATTTCGGGAATTCCTTCGACTCCATATTCTTTTTGTACTGAGGTCTCGGCTACGATTTGTGGCCAAGTGATGTTCAATTCCTTCATACAGGGAGCAAGATTCTCGGCTTTGTCCCACACGAAGATGCCTACCACACTCAATCCTTTGTCCTTGAATTCACGGTAGTTTTCTGCAATGTTGGGCATTTCGGCTTTGCAGGGACCGCACCAACTGGACCACATGTCGATGAGCACATAGTTTCCCTTCCCGATGAAGTCGGACAGGGCGATGTCCTTGCCGTTGGCATCTTTTCCCTTGATGTCAATATAAGGTGTTCCCGGTTGGGTCTTTTTCAATCGACGCAACTTCCGTAGCTTCTCTTGTGCCAAATCGGTCTGCAGGATGCTGGGGCCGGTAGATTCTATGACTTCAATCTGGTCATCAAGGCTCAATCCGTCCAGAAAAATCGAATAAAGCAATGTGTAACCAATCACGTCGTCCCGATGGGCGGCAAACAACTCTTTGGTTTGAGCCGTCATCTTTTGGTTCAGTTCCTTCACAAGAGGTTGTGCAGCCTTTATAAGTTCTTGCTCATCAGGATATATTTGTTGGAGACTGTCTATCCGTTCGTTGTGGTGCGAGAACATTTCATCTGCAAGTAATTGTATGCGGGCATACTCTTCGTTGCCGGGTGTACCGGTAGCAAATGGTTGTCGGCCAAAGCCATTGATGTTCACCATCTTCACGTTGATATGTCCGTTTTCCAATATCAGGTTACTGTAGAGTCTTGGGCCGACTTCGATGCGGCAATAGTCGGCTGAATCTGCTACTCCGGTGAAGGTAAAACGGTTCCCCTCTACTTTAGTCACTCCCACGGTTTTGCCGTCGGTGTAACGTTGCATGTAGATTTGCTCTCCATGAAACGACGAGTCGGGCAGTGTACCTTCCACCACAAACGACGTGGGTGCTTGTGGCGCATTGTTGCAACCGATAAAAATGATGGTTGCGGCAATGAGATTGAATGCTTTCCTTATCATAATGAATAGTCTTTAGGTTTATACATCTCACTCCTTCCAATCTCCCTCTTCCAGTTCAAAAATATCGTTTACAGGGGTGTTGAACACGGCCGACATGCGCAGGGCCAGCACCGTCGAGGGGTTGAACTTCCCTTGCTCGATGGCCACGATGGTCTGTCGGCTCACTTTCACTCTATCCGCCAAGTCCTGTTGCGTCATGCGCAGCTTGGCACGTTCTACTCGCAAGTTAT
>CAZTPB010000214.1:0-3335 GCA_964614555.1 uncultured Bacteroides sp. | reverse complement strand
GGAGGATGAATAGGAGATAGATGGGAAGTAAAACGACGAACGTTATACCAAGCATACTTTTATAAATACACGTGTGTCACCCAAAAGTGTAAAAATGATGTTGGGGATGAAAAAAGATGCTCCATTCCGTTTACGTCCTTACTCCAAAAATGGCTCTACCACGTGGGAAACATTCTCGAAGAACATGACATAATATATAGGTATATAGATGATCCCCCTTTCCGTGGTGTAAACCTTTTGCTCGTTAGACAACACGTAGGCACGGCGGACATTGTACTCCGCTATGGACAAGAATTTATCCAAAGCACTGTGCACGGTATAGTCCTTGCCTGACTTGACCTCTATCGGTATGTTGGACAGGTTGTCGGCATCATCTATCAGATAATCCACTTCACCGTTCTTCTTGTTGTCATAGTAGTAGAGATTATACCCATGAGCCTTCAGTTCTTGTGCGACGACGGTCTCATATACCGACCCGAGATTGATGCTGTTCATGTCTGACATCACCGCTTTGATGTTGTGGCGATAGAACAAACCTGACAAGATGCCGACATCATTCAGATATAGCTTCAACAGATTCTTGCCACTATTCTCTGACAGCGGATAGGAGGGCTTGCTGATGGCTTTGACTTCGAGTGCCACTCCTGATGAAATCAGATAGTCAAATTCATCCAGATAATCTTCTGTGCGCTTCCAGGCCTTGTCCTCAATATGCTTTATGACCACACGCTTCTTCTTGTTTTCAAGACTGGAAGGTATCATGTCGAAAATGCGGCGTATCTTCAATTTCTTGTTATGCTCTTCTTCATATTTAGAAGCGTCCACGGCGTACAGGGCATGGATTTCTTGTTGTATGGCTCTGAACTCCACGATATTCCGACTCTCCACGTATGTTTCAACAGCCTTGGGAAGCCCTCCCACCAAGATGTATTTCTTGAAGAAATCCAGCATCTTTGCGTGCATTGCATCCGACAAGGGATGATGATTGATGAAGCTCTCTCTCATCGCATCCACAACCATTTCACCTACACCATTGGCATACAGGAACTCTTCAAAATCCATGGGATACATGTGCACGATGCGCAGACTTCCCAGTGGAACCGATTGGGTGTTCTTCAATGTCACCCCCAACAACGAACCACTGGCGATGTAGGTGAACTTCCCTTCTTCCATAAGGAACTTCACAAGGGTCAGCAGATGGTCATAGGCTTGGATTTCGTCGATGAAGACCAATGTGTTCTCCTTGTCCTTCATCTTATCTCCGGCCATGACACTGAGTGCCATATAAAAATCCTTTGTGGTTTTGGCCTCTGCAAAGATGCGGTCACTCAACTTGTCCGCCTCCATATTGACCTCTATATAGTTGGGAAACATCTTCTGTCCCACCCAACGCACGATGTAGGATTTGCCAATCTGCCGGGCACCATCTATGAGCAACATTCTGCCTGAATCAGATGACAGATGTGCTTCTATCTGCTTTGCAATCTTTCGGTATAGCATAATTCACTTGTTTCCAGGTGCAAAGTTACATATAATTCCCTAAAAAGGTGCGTTTTCCTATAAAAAATCACGCTAAAAAGGTGCGTTTTCCTATTTTTTGTATTCAACGCCGTTCTAAACCGTTGCGTTATCTTTGTGGCGGAAAAACGTCTTAATAATATGAGAAAGAAAAACATCCTATGGGCGGCACCATCCTTGCCATAAATCCCTCTGCAGAAGAGGTGGAAAAGGTGTTGGGCGAAAGAATGGCGGGATATGGAAAGGCGAGACTACCGAAGTAGTGCAAGCTTGTCTGCTATAATTGCTTGATACAGTTCCTGCATGTCATTGGGGAGGAAAGAGTCTTTGATAAACTCAAACCACTTGTCTTGTATCTTCAGGAATTTGCCAAAAACATTCTCTATCACCTTCGCGTCCAAGCCTGAAGCTTGCATGGCAACGACAAAATCTGTTTTCTTGATTTTCCGTTTCTTCCCGTTCAATGTCAACGCCAATTCTTCCGTATCTTCTGGCATTACCAGAGCTGTGGAAAGCATGTCGTAGGCTGGAGTGAGTACATAAAGGCCTTGTTGTTTGCTGTATAATGAAAAGTTTTTCAAATGCATATCGGCATTACCTGTCACCCACGAGAAGACTACCTGTTCCCAATAATTGACCAAATCCAGTTTGGGAGTAGAGGAATGTTTCTGTACTATTTTCGCTATCTGTTCATAGGAGCCCTTGTACTTGTGTTCAGTAAGTCTCTCTGCCAATTGACACATATCCTCCATAGCAAGTCTCTCACCTCCGGAAGTGCGGTCGATGCGGCGTGTGATGTAACAGAGTTCCCCATCGGCAAAACGAATCAGGCTATGGGGAACCGTCTGTATCTTGGCCAACTCAGCCAAATGCATGGTCAAGTCTTCCACTTCAGGCAGATATGCGAACCGCTCTGTCTGAGGTTTCAAAATATACCGTCCACACAGTCCCACTATGGTGAAGCGCTCGGTTTCACCTTTGGTTCCTTTGTTTATATCCAACGATAATTTTGCCTGTACACCGGTAAGGGTTGTTTGACTACGTATTACTTGTCGGGCAAGATCGGTCAGATTTTCACGCGTGTAAGGCAATCCGGGAACAGTTGATGTTCCAAAAATCTTCTTTGAACAGGCTTTATGAAAATCCTTTTCGCCTGCCTTGAGTTCCTTATAACAATAGAGACACCTTTCCATAGTCCTCACTCCTCCTCATCAATTATAGGTTCAACACCAACAGCCCCAATGCAATCCTTGCAGCAAACCATGAGCAACGACATGCGGTCGCGGGCATCTATCTTCCAGTTCTTCTCTGCAATGTCGAGCAACCATCCTTCAGGGATAAGTCCGTCGAAAAAGGGGAAAAGAGTTTTGTCCCTATACACGTCGTTTGTCAAAGGAAGGGTCAGGCTCACGGCTTCAGCCCTATCCGAAGCCAGAAAGTCTGCATCATATTGAAAGGTGTATCCATTCTCATCCTCAGTGAGCAGACCGGCTTTTTTCCCACGCAACAATACTACCGCCTGTTTCATCATTCATCGTCTTTAGCCATTCGCACAGCACCAACTTCACTGCCGAACAGATTCAATATTTGATTCACCTTGTCCAGACGGAGAGTCTGCTTACCCTGCTCCAGTTCACGAACAAGGCGCAAGCCCACCCCCGATTTCTCGGACAGTTCTACCTGCGTAAGATTGTACTGCTTACGCATCTCCTTTACATATTTTGCCAATGTTGTCTGCACCATAAATTATACCCTTACGGGTGCAAAGATAATGTTTTTCTTTCAATTTATACCTTTTCGGGTATAAAAACTATCAT
>CAZTPB010000213.1:0-3347 GCA_964614555.1 uncultured Bacteroides sp. | reverse complement strand
CCGCCAAAGGTCAGCTCAGCAGGACTACTCCAGTTACTTCCATCTGCACTGGTCATATAGCGGGTGTAACCGCCCCCGTCAGTCAGATTTTTCGGCCAGGTGTTGATGTAGGCCACCAATTTGTTTTCGTTGTTGACCAACCAGCCACCGGAAGAACTGAACGCGTCCGATGATGCATCTACATCCGGGCACAGAGTTGCGATGCCATTCTTCCAATGCGAGTCGCTTGTTGTGGATGAGGTATGGCTTGTTATGGCTGTCTCACTCGTTACCGGACAACTGTTGTATGCCACATAAGTATCGGCGGCATCTTCCTTCTGTTGCGACGTTTGCCACATGCAATAGAGGCTGCCATTGAACTCGGTCATCACCACTCCGTTGTTGTAGCCATTGGTTCCATCCTTTGCCGGATTGTACATTCTTACAGTAACGATTCCGGCAGGATAGTACAAACCAAGTGCTGCAGTATCAGCTTCATTAAACAAACCCTCCTTCACCACAAACGGCACCACTCCATTGTCCACCTTTGACTTGCTGCTCACCTGGGTGATGTCTATGCGGCTGCCGTAGCGGATGGCATATTGCTGGCGCAAATCCAGGTCGGAGCGTGAGGGGCTGATGTTTGCCACAGAGTCTAACAGCGTCTCTATGGTGAAGAAGAGTTGGGTGGAGCTGCCTACCCCTTTAGCGTCGCGCGGTTTCACGGTGATGGAGACCGTCTCTCCCGAGCCGCCGAAGCCACTGGTCTGGCTGCCGCTGGTGAAGGTGAAGTAGTAGGGGTTGGTCAGATGGGCCACCCAGCGCACCCCTTTCGGCTCATCAACCCTTATCAAGAAGGTGGCATAGTTCGTCGTGTCGGCATCGTTCAAGCTGTAGGCCACTTCGTTGGCATATTCGTTGTTGGTGTTGGCATTCTTCACCGCCTGCGGTTCGCTCAACAGCACCACTTCCGCCTCCTGGCTCAGCTCATACTCCATCGTCTCATACTCCCAAGGCATCACGCGCACACGGGCATTGAGGCCGCCGTTCTCTTTGACACCGGTGACGGTGTATTCGTAGATGTCGTTGCGGATGATGTCCCAGGCGGGGCCGTCGGGGTTTTCGTCGCTGTCGGAGGTGTATGGGGCGAAGTGGAGTGTGTAGTCTTGGTCCTTGCCGTTGATGGCGAGCTTCATGCTGGCATAGCTGGCTGCGGGAGTGGTGGTGACGGTACCGTCGTCGCCGGTGACACTCGTCATGTTCCGGTATTCGGGCACATAGATGACATATTCCTCCCCTTCAGTGATGGGGTAGAAAGGCAGGCCGGGGAGCACCTCCTCATCCTCTATACCGGTGGGAATGTTGGGCGACTGGATGGGTGTCTCCGTCTCCGTATTCCATGCCGTGGTGTAGGTGGTGTAGGTGGCAGTCACACTTTCAGTGGTTTCGCTGATGCTACCTGTGGTGTAGGCTTGTGTGCCGCCGGCAGCCAGTGTACCTTGGGGGTTGGCATGGGTGAGCGTTACGCCGGAGAGCGTGTAGCCGGTGGCAGCAAACTTGACGATGACCTTGGCCATCGAGCGGAGCACGGCTATGGGGGCATCGGCTGAATATCCCTTTCTCAGCTTGGTGGTGCAGATGCCCCACATGGGGATGCGGGTGGAGTTGGCAGCGGAGGAGGCATTCGCCAGCAGCTGCTCAGTGAAAGTGTTGCTGTAAGTGCCGTAGGTGAATCCGCTGATAAGCTCGGAGAGCGATTCTCCTTCAGCGGGTGTGTAGCTGCCCGTCAGCGTCCCCCCGGTGTTGCAGACGGCCACGATGTGGTAATACGCCTCGGTGAGGTCGGTGAGGTAGCCTTGTACGAAGCACTGGTAGGGCGTCTCTTGGGGAGCGGTCACATTGCCGGTATTGCTGCCGTGCCCGGTGTAGGTGATGGTGAACTCATTCACGAACTTGCCCTCCTGGTCATAGACGAAGAGGCGCACATCATCGGGGTCGATGTAGTTCTCGGCAAAGCTGCCGTCTCTCACACCGATGTTGTCGGCGTCAGGGTCGGCTCCGGGAGTGGCGGTGGCTCTGGTGGCAGAGCGGTTGCCGCCGATGCTGATGGTGACGTTGATATACACCCCGTCCTCCCCGGCATCATCGGATATGCCGAGCCTGTCGTCCTCCGAACAGGAGACAATGCTGAACATCAGCAGCAACAGGGTCAATATGTCAACTATATACTTCAAACTTTGTATCTTTTTTTATCCGTTCACGTCTTGTTGTCTGTATCTCATTGCTTCTCAATGCAGGTCCACATCCATCAGCACCACGCGCCACGAGTTGATGAGGATGTATGCGGCAAACCAGCTCTCGTCTTCATCGAGGAAGAAGGTGAGGCTGTAGGTATCCTCGCGGTCGAGGTATTCCTGGTCGCTCATGTGGCCGACGTTCTCGCTCCGTGCAATCTTGAGGTATTGCACGAGGGGGATGCGGAAGACGAGTTTTCCCGTCTGCCGGTTGGTCACCGTCAGCAGCGGGTTGCGGTCGGCCATGAGCCGTCCGGTGGTGAACTCGGCGATGACCATGTTGAGTGCAGTGGTGCCGTCGGCGCGGGTCTCTTCCGTCTCATAGCCGAGACTTCCTTGCCCGGTGTAGAAGGGGATGTATGTGAGCTGCTCGTCGGGGAGCAGAGCGTTGTCGTAGTTCATCAGGCCGTTGTCCTCCACGATGGTGAAGTCGAAGTCGGCCGCGTCGAGCGGTTCGTCGCTCAGGTTTTGCAGGGTGATGCGCACGTTGTTGGTGTTCTTCACCAGCGGCATCAGGTAGGTGGGGTTTAGTTCGTCGTCGTTGACGGGTTCAGGGTTTACGGCTTCGCCGTGGAAGATGGGGCCAATCTTGCACACCTCGGTGCAGTCCTCCTTCTTCGTGCGTCCGCCGATGCGGCACTGCAGTTCGTCGATGGTGCTTTTTCCGCACGTCATGTCAGGCAGTTCCGTAGTCTGGCATCCGATGTTGTGGCACCAGGTCACCAGGTGGTATTCCGCCGGGTCGAAGGGCACCTCCATGCGTCCTCCGCCGGCGAGGATGTTCTCGCACGTTGCGCCCGTCTGGTGGCGCAGCACTCCGTCGGCATCAAAGGCATAGAGCGTCACGCTCTCCACCTGCTTTTCGAATGCATCAATTTCCAGCATGTTGTAGTCGTATTTGAAGCTTACGTGGTAGCGCACGGTACAGTCTCCGTAGTCGTTGTCGAGGATGGGGTCGCACGCACTGATGCCGGATGCTGCAGCCACGAGGGCCACGCACCGTATGGTTTCCTTGATGTATGCCGACAATGATTTCATTGTTGTCTTCCTTTCGGTTTTGTTTTTTTGTTTTGT
>CAZTPB010000212.1:0-3349 GCA_964614555.1 uncultured Bacteroides sp. | reverse complement strand
TAAATGACTGGAAAGCAAAAAGAATCATCTGCTAATAAGCAAAGTTGGGTTAATATCAAGAATAGGGTTGTGAATATAGCATAAACTACTTGTACAGGCCTTTGCTTGAACAGACTCGTCTCATGGGTGGGTACGGCCAACGCAAGTAGCACCGCCCCTGTTATTTTCAGGAGCATAACCTCAGAAGGGTAGGAAAAGCAGGCAAATACCGCGTATGCGATTAAAGCTGAAAATGCAGACTTCCTCACCGGATCGGTGTTTGGAGATGTTCTTGCTATGGCAACTCCAATTCCCAAACAAAGCAACAAACCGATAATGCCGTATTCACAGCCAATCCGAATTACTTCGTTGAAAGCATGGGTATTGTCTGATGCCAGTATGGTTTCTTCCTGAGTATTGCAACCTTGTTGGAAATACGCTGCTTGATAGTTCATGTATTGACTGGCAAAGGAGTCTGTGCCGTATCCACACAAGGGACGGTCTGCTATTATGCGTGTACATACTTTCCAAATCAAAACTCTTCCGTCAGCAGATGCCGGGCGATAAGTATATAATACAGCGACTATACCGATAACTAATATCGGCAATGTCATCCAAACAATCTTGCGTATTCTCAGAGGAATACGTTTGATAAATATATACCCTAATGCAACTGTCAGAGCTAACCATGTAGCTCTTGAATCAGCAAGCATACAGACAGTTTCGGTCAGGAGGGTGGAAACAAGAAGTATCCGTTTGGAAAGTAGCCTATCGCATCCCATTCCTTTTTCACATAATAGCGAAATGGAGAGCACCAAGCATACAGCTATATAACCACCTAATGGTCCTGGATTGTCAAATGTTCCAGTTACGGTGTACAAAGGATGATTGGACGGCAATATGCCCACAAACTGCAAAATAGAAATGCCTGCTTGCACCGTACCCGAAAGAATGATAAGGCACATTAACCATTTATTGGTCTTGGGAAATACAGTCTGCAAACATCGCGTAAGGAAATAGACAAATCCCCACAAGATGCTATGGTAAAATCCAATATTGGCCTCATTCATCACTACGCATTGGTAGATGATGAATGAAGGTGATGAGGATATCAATGGATTTAGCAAATAGCTGCCTTATAACAGCATTGTTAATGTAAAGGACTATTCTTCCAAATATAGTGAAAAAGATACCCCTGTTACTTTTTGCGTATCCTTTTCGAATAATACAATCATAGGATCATCGTCACCATAATTTATATACAGCCATACTGCTTCTTCCTTGTCTTTCCTACGCACCACATTGGGAATTGAATTGATGCATGATAGAGGTTCCCCGTATTTGACAAACGAATAAGGCTTAACTGAGAAATCTGAAGAAACGGATTTGATAAATACAACAATATTACGATAATCCATACGTATCTTTGTATTTTCAAAGCAAATAGTTGTTCCAGAACCTTCTTCACCAACCTCACCGTGTTGATAACAATATGTAGGCTCCCCTAATATAGTTTTTAATTCATCAATAGTATAACTATATCCTAATTTAACACCATTGATATCTCTATCCGTGGCAAATTTGGTGGAAGTTTGTGCCTTGCTGAAAAGTGAAAGACAAAGCATTGTTAATAATAAATAAGGTTTCATTTTTATTTAATTTAAATATTAATATGTTAGTCGCAAGGAGTTGTGATTGTTGTGGAAGTGGTGCTCACAGTCGCATTTAAATAAGTTGTAGGGTTTATCCATGTTCCATTTGAATTTTGTACCCCCAAATGCAAATGGGGAACATCGATATTCGCATTTCCTGTAATACCTACGTAACCTATTATATCGCCCGCAACGACTGTGCTATTTACTTGTAGCGTATTTCCATTACGGTCTTTTCCTACGGGATTACCAGCTTGCAGATGCCAATACGCAAAATAGACCGTCTCTCCATTAATGGAAGACTTGATTTTGATTCTGTTACCAGCACCATTTATATCTCCTCTATATCCCTCAGGATAATCTCCATTTATTTTGTTTACTTGGCTTGTAACGACTTGTACTACTACCCCGGTTGTCATGGAATAAATGGGTGTACCTACTTCAGCGTACAAATCAATACCTTGATGAGGTTTTTTAGTACCATTTGCATAGTTTCTTGTATTCCCAAATGTTGCACCTGCAATATTCCATGAAGTAGGTGGTGCTAATTCCATCAACATTAAAGGATTGTATATTCCAGTGCTTGGATTGAAACAAGGTTTTTCTGGAGTTTCTTCTTCCTCTTCTTCACTTCCTCCACCACCTCCTCCTGTTCCTCCAGTGTTTCCATCATTTGGTGAAGGCGGATCAGGGCAAGTACAATCCTTTTTTAGGTTATGACAAGAATTGCAATATTCACAGACACAGGGATCTTCATTGCAAATTATGCATTTATCACATACACAACTGTCTGGTTCATATCCGCATTCTTCGCAAACCACAACTTCAAGACAGTCACAAGTATATGGATCTCCTCCGCAGAATAGACACCCCGGTTGCTCATAAGTCTCATCATAAGAATAGCTTCTTATAGCGGAATTGCTCGTGACAGTTCTCATGTTGAAGAATGCCACATTTGATGAGTGTACATCGTTCGGGAGTGATTGAACACTATCCGTTACCATTGTGCGCGTGTTTATCGAATGAGCATGGTCGTGATGGTGTGATTTTGGACGGACGATGTATTCACGATGTCCTTTTTCAAAATTGATGGCGTGTGAAAGGATTCCATTCAATGAAGAAACTAACAACAGACCGGAATAGTTTGTATGAGTGGGGTCGTACCATTCAAAGTCTGTCCTTTCCCTGAATTTCCTCAGGTGTTTACGGGCAGGTGCGTATGATAGTATGCGGCTGACAGTCGCATCAGAGCGATAGAACTTTTTGACGTAAAGTACAGAATACATCGGTGTCTGTTCTTTCTTTCCCGTGTTGTTGATGAGGGAAAATCTCCATATAGAGATGTTCTGCTTCATTTTTATCGGAACAATCAACACCTCTCCGTCCTCTTCCTTGAAGCTACGTGATTTTTCCCATTTAAAGGAGAAACTGCCGTTGTCTTGAACATGTCAAGCATTGATACATCCCCCTGCATATTGTTCACTACAGATTTTGCAGTACAGACCAAGTCATTGTCTTCAGCATAGGATGCTTGATGCCAATTTGGATTGTCCAACCCTATGTCTTGTGAGCAAGACCAAAATGAACCGATCAATGCACCGAATAGAATCAGAAATTTAAAAATTGTCTTTTTCTTTTGTTGCATATAATTATAAAAATTGGTTTAAAAATATTTTTTGCAAATATATGTAGGAAAAACTAATTACTCCTCATTTATT
>CAZTPB010000211.1:0-3356 GCA_964614555.1 uncultured Bacteroides sp. | reverse complement strand
CTACTATTTTTTAAAGCCAATTTTTCCATTTCTTTAAGGCTAACCGGCAGTTTTTTTCAGCCAATTCCTTACCCGCAAAGCGTCATGAGGCACGGAAAAAGGGAGAGGAGATACCTACAACTGATTAGTGAGCAGACTTCACAAGGGCAGAAAAACACTCATTTTTAGGTATTGCAGCATCCGACCGATAGCAGTAATTTTGCACCCGTTAAAATAGCATAATGCAAAAAAAGATAACACAATGAAAAGATTCGCAAAAATTCTGGCCGCAGGCCTGCTGATTGCAGCCCCGTCGGTAAAGGCACAAGACCAATCGGAAGAGTACAGCCAGTTCCGCATCGGTGGCTACGGCGAGGCGGTAGCCGCTTTCAAGGACTACGGCATCAACCGCTTCAACGGCGGCACGGAGGGCAACACCAAGACCGACCGGGCCACCATCAGCATACCGCGCTTCATCCTGGCATTGGACTACAAATTCAACAGCAAATGGATATTGACAACCGAAATTGAGTTCGAATCGGGCGGTACAGGCTCGGCCATGGAGCTGGAAAACACCGAGAACGGCGAATATGAAACCGAGATAGAAAAGGGGGGCGAAGTGGCGCTGGAGCAGTTCCACATCACCCGGCTCATCCATCCGGCCATCAACGTGCGCGCGGGTCATATTATAGTACCCGTGGGGCTGACCAATGCCCATCACGAGCCCATCCACTTCTTCGGCACCGTGCGCCCCGAGGGCGAAACGACCCTCCTGCCCTGCACCTGGCACGAGACAGGACTTGAACTGTTCGGCTCCTTTGGTAAGGGCTATGCCCGCTTCGACTACCAGGCCATGGTGGTGGCCGGACTCAACGCCAACGGCTTCGACCGCAACGGATGGGTAGCTGGTGGCAAACAGGGATTCTTCGAGGAGGACAACTTCACCTCGCCCGGCTATGCGGCACGCCTCGACTACAAGGGTGTGGAGGGATTGCGCGTAGGGCTTTCGGCCTACTATTGCGCCGATGCCGGAAAGAATGCCGACAAACCGCAGACCTACTCCTCGGTGGGAAAGATTCCCGTGAAGATTTTCTCTGCCGACGCACAATATCACAACAAGTATGTCACCGCACGGGGAAACATTCTCTACGGCGACCTCGGCGAGTCGGCCGCACTCGGCAAAATCTACCAGTCGAACAAGGCTCCATACAGCAAGCTGACACCCATTGCCAAGAATGTCATCAGCTACGGTGCCGAAGCCGGCATCAACGTCAGTGCATTCTTCCCCGAAAAGAAAGTGCCCGTCATTTACCCCTTTGCCCGCTATGAGTACTACAACCCGCAGGAAAAGGGCGAGCAGGGACAGACCATGGACAAGCGCCTGCAGACAAGTATGTGGACAGTAGGTTTCAATTGGTTTGCTCTACCCAACCTGGTGGTGAAGGCCGACTACACAACCCGCCAGATAGGCACCTCCAAAGTGTTCGGCTCCGGACGCTACAACAGCGAGAATGAGTTTGCCATCGGCATCGCCTACGTGGGGTGGTTTTTCAAAAAATAGCCCTTTTACCTAAAAATAATGACGCCGGACGCAGGGTAAACCTTCCATTTACCCAAGTTTTGGTATTGTGGCGACGAAAAAAACGGCGTAATTTTGCACACGGAAAACAAACAGTAAATTCGGAGCCGGTTTGAAGAGAACTATAACAAAACAATAAATAAGTAATGATTAAAAAGAATAAGAAATGAAAGCAAAGAACATCTTTTGGATGGCTCTCGTAGCCGTAGCCCTCTCAGTGGGAGCGACATCATGTGGTGACGACGATGACGACCCTGTGGTTGACCCATCGGGAGGCAATGAGAATGTGGGAGGAAACACCTCTTCGGCTGACCTCGACTACAGTGCTGCCAACGCCAACAGCTGGCACAACTACATGAAACAGGTAGCCTACCTGCTCAAGGCAGACGCCACCACTCTCTATGAAGCGTGGAATACCAGCTACGAAGGCGGTGAGGCTTATGCACAGAGTTTCAAGAACCACACACGCCCCCCCTACGAATCTGCACGCAACTGTGTGGAAGAGATTCTCGACGGCTGTGTGACCATTGCCGACGAGGTGGGAAATGCCAAGATTGGCGAGCCCTACAACCTCTACAACAGCGGCGACATCACCAGTGCCCTCTATGCAGTGGAGTCATGGTACAGCTGGCATTCACGCGATGACTATACCAACAACATCTGGTCTATCCGCAATGCCTACTTCGGTTCGCTCGACGGCTCGGTCAATGCCAACTCGCTGTCGGCCGTGGTGAAGGCTGCAGATGCAGACTTGGATGCAGAAGTGGTGGCTGTCATCAACCGGACTGCTGCTGCCATTCAGGCCATCCCTCAGCCTTTCCGCAACCATATCAATTGCGACGAGGCACGTGCGGCCATGGCCGCCTGCAAGGAACTGGTGGACGTGATGGACATCAAGCTGCGCACAATCGTGACCGGAAATGCCATCAGCGACGAGGCTCTCGATGCCGTGGTTGACAACTACGTGGATGCCGTGGTACTGCCCACCTACAAAGACCTGATGGAGAAGAACGGAAACCTGTATAACAAGGTAGTGGCTTTGGCCACCACCCCCACAAACGAAGCATTCGAAGCTGCCTGCGATGCCTGGTTGGCTGCCCGCGAACCGTGGGAGAAGAGCGAGGCCTTCCTCTTCGGCCCCGTAGATGCACTCGGACTTGACCCCAACATGGACAGCTGGCCGCTCGATCAGGATGCTATCGTGCAAATCCTCACTTCGGGCAACTTCGACGATCTCGACTGGAGCGATGAAGACGGTGACGAAGCTATTGAGGCCGCACAGAGCGTGCGTGGCTTCCACACCTTGGAGTATCTCCTCTTCAAGGACGGTAATCCGCGCAGAGCGAATTGAACTGTAAAGAGATTAAATAAGTACACATAAGGACGGGCGCATCCTGTGTCTCCATAGAGGAGATATAGGGTGTGCCTTTTGAGCGAAAAAGAAAACCTGTGATGAAAAGAAAAATGTTGAACTTGACCGCATTGGCCGCGCTGATGGCTCTGACAGCCTGCGAAGACGAAGGACTGGACGTGCGCGACATCGTGGTGCCCGACGGGTATGCCTTGTCTGCCGGCACATCCACGATATTCGTCAACTCGTCCAAGGCTTACGACTCGCCCGCAGACTGGCTTTCGGGGAAATACCTGAGCCGTTTCTATTCGGGCGACGGACTCTACGACGACATCCGCACCACTTCCAACGGTGACGGCGGAGGACTCGGGCCCGTCTATGCGGGCTATTCATGCGGAAGCTGTCACCGCAATGCCGGACGCACGCGTCCCGCTCTGTGGAGCGAGG
>CAZTPB010000210.1:0-3421 GCA_964614555.1 uncultured Bacteroides sp. | reverse complement strand
GCCGCCGAAGCCTATCACAACAGCGAAGAGTGGCACCATGAAGCCAACTATACCCGCTACCGCGAACGGCGCAATCTGGCCGAACAGATCATGCAGACGCTGGAATGCAGCTATAACCCCGACCAGGCAGGCATGTTCCTTTGGGGACGTATCCCAGACCATTACTCCGACGTGGAGCAACTGACCGAGCGCGTGCTGCACGAGGCACGGGTGTTCATCACACCGGGATTCATCTTCGGCACAAACGGTGCACGCTACATCCGCATATCGCTCTGTGCCAAGAAAGAAAAGCTGGCTGAAGCACTGGAAAGAATCAGAGCATTGAAGAAATAAAGAAATTAAAAAAATAAAAAAAACAATCGAGATATGGAACTGAACTTAAAACCGATAACACTGCCGGGAATAGACCCGCAAAAACCGTTGATTATTGCCGGGCCATGCAGTGCAGAGACTGAAGAACAAGTAATGGAAACCGCCGGAAGACTGGCAAACAAAGGAATCAAGATGTTCCGTGCCGGTATCTGGAAACCACGCACCAAACCTGGAGGCTTCGAAGGCATCGGTGTAGAAGGAATTGCTTGGCTGCAACGCGTAAAAAAGGAGACCGGCATGTATGTCTCTACAGAAGTGGCCACGGCCAAGCACGTAGAAGCAGCACTCGAAGCCGGCATCGACCTCCTTTGGGTGGGTGCACGCACATCGGCCAACCCTTTTGCCGTACAGGAATTGGCTGATTCGCTGAAGGGGACAGACATCCCCGTATTGGTAAAGAATCCCGTAAACCCCGACCTCGAACTGTGGATTGGTGCCATGGAACGCCTCAATCAGGCAGGCATCACCCGGTTGGGAGCCATCCATCGCGGTTTCTCCTCCTACGACAAGAAGATTTATCGCAACCTGCCCCAGTGGCACATCCCTATCGAACTGCGCCGCCGCATCCCTAACCTGCCTATCCTCTGCGACCCCAGCCACATCGGAGGCAAACGCGAACTGATAGCCCCACTCTGCCAACAGGCCATGGACTTGGGATTCGACGGACTCATTGTAGAAAGCCACTGCAACCCCGACTGTGCATGGAGCGATGCCTCGCAACAGGTGACTCCTGATGTGCTCGACTACATCCTCAACCTGCTCGTGGTGCGCAAAGAGAAACAGACGACAGAGAATCTGCACGAACTGCGCAGCCAAATCGACGAATGCGACAACACCCTTATCGAAGTGCTGAGCAAACGTATGCGTGTAGCCCGCGAAATCGGGACTTACAAGAAAGAGCACAACATGCCCATCCTGCAAACCGGACGCTACAACGAGATTCTGGACAAACGCGGTGCACAGGGTGCCCTCTGTGGCATGGATGCAGACTTCATCAAAAAGGTGTTCGAGGCTATCCACGAAGAGAGCGTGCGCCAGCAGATGGAGATAATAAACAAGTGATGAGCTACAAGTAAAGAATAGAGCCACATGGCCACTCGTAGCTCATAGCTTGTAGCTAACAACTAAAAAAAAACGCATGAAAATACTGATATTAGGAGCTGGAAAGATGGGCTCTTTCCTGACCGATGTGCTGAGTTTCCAGCATGAGACGGCTGTTTATGACCCCGACCCGCAACGACTCCGTTTCGTCTATCACACCTACCGCTTCACTTCTTTAGAAGAAATCAAGGAGTTTGCACCCGAACTGGTCATCAATGCCGCCACGGTGAAATATACCATCGAGGCATTCAATCAGGTGATTCCTGTATTGCCGAAGAACTGCATTCTGAGCGACATCGCCTCCGTGAAGACCGGTCTGAAGGACTTCTACGAGCAATGCGGTTTCCGTTACGTATCAACCCACCCGATGTTCGGCCCTACATTTGCCAATCTGGACAATCTGGGAAAAGAGAATGCCATCATCATCTCCGAGGGCGACTATATGGGGCGTATATTCTTCAAGGATCTCTACAGTTCTTTGAAACTGAACATTTTTGAATACACCTTCGACGAGCACGACGAGACGGTGGCCTACTCTCTCTCCATCCCGTTCGTTTCCACGTTCGTATTCTCAGCTGTCATGAAACATCAGGACGCACCGGGAACCACCTTCAAACGACACATGGACATTGCCCGCGGACTGCTCAACGAGGACGACTACCTGCTGCAAGAAATCCTCTTCAACCCCCGCACTTCCGGACAGGTGGAAAACATCCGCCGCGAGCTGAAGGAACTGCTGGAAATCATCTCAAACAAAGATGCAGAAGGCATGAAAACCTATCTGACAAAAATCAGAAAGAACATCCAGTAAACTATCTTATTGGAACAGCCATCTTAAAAACATCCATTTACAATTCATGAAAAGACTAAGTTCATTCCTATTGACGGCCTGCCTCTGTTTGCTGGGTGCACAAGCCGCACAGACAGAGCCCCAAAGAGACACCATCGTGGTGGACCATAAAGGCACGGGGCAGTTTCAGACAATCAGCGAAGCCATCGAATCCTGCCGGGCATTCATGGACTATACCGTGGTAATCTACGTGAAAGAAGGCACTTATTGCGAAAAAGTGATTGTCCCCTCATGGCTGACCAACATCGAAATCTGTGGTGAAAACCCGGAAACCACCATCTTGACGCACAACGATCATGCCAATATGGTGTTCCCAAACACTTCGATGAAAATCAGCACCTTCCGTACGTACACCCTGCGGATAGACGGCAACGACATCACAGTAAAGAACATGACTATCGAAAACAATGCCCCCCAATTGGGACAAGCCGTAGCCCTGCACACAGAAGGAGACCGCATTGTATTGGTCAACTGCCGCCTGCTGGGCAATCAAGACACCGTATATACCGGACGCGAAAACACCCGGATATTCTTCAACGGTTGCTACATCGAAGGTACCACCGACTTCATCTTTGGTCCCTCGACTGCATGGTTCGAGAATTGCCACATACACAGCAAACGGAACAGCTACATCACTGCAGCCTCCACACCCAAAGGCATCGCCTACGGCTATGTGTTCAACCGCTGCAAGCTGACTGCAGCCGAAGGTATCAACAAGGTCTATTTGGGACGTCCGTGGAGGGAATATGCCTACACCCTATTTATGAACTGCGAACTGGGGAAACACATCGTACCCGCCGGATGGCGCGAATGGACCAACAAGGAGAATCCTTCTACAACGACTTACCTGGAATACAAGAACTATGGGGAAGGGGCCACTACGGACAAACGTGTAGAATGGAGCCGCCAGCTGACAGGCAAAGAGGCTAAGGAAATCACGTTAGAAAAGGTCTTCCACTTGACTGAAAACGACTGGAATATCAGCCTTTAACAGACGCACACCTGAACAAAAGACACGGAGATACAGCACCTTCATTGCTCGCTGTATCTCCGTGTCTTTTTTATGGGAGGTTCTATAAATTAGCTTGCGATGATTTG
>CAZTPB010000209.1:0-3426 GCA_964614555.1 uncultured Bacteroides sp. | reverse complement strand
ACGACCCCGAGATTACAAATCACGTGCTCTGGCCAACTGAGCTAAAGAGGCATTTCTAAAAATTTGCAGCCTTGCACAAAGGCTCGATGCGAAAACGGCTGCAAATTTAGAGGTTTATTTTGAAATACACAAAACTTTCGGCAACTTTTTTACTTGTTACGCTGTTTTTCTTTGTATTTCTGCAATTGTTTCTCGAGTGCACCCACTCCTTCGTTTATAGCTTCTTCAAAAGTGTCGCATACCTTTTCCACGAAAAGTTCCTCTCCGGGAACAAAAACACGGATGTCCGCCTCCTTATTATTTGCAGTTTCAGGCTTCACGACTTTCAATGACACCTCTACCTTTCTTATTTCATCGCAAAACTTTTCGAGTTTGCCAACTTTCTTTTGTACAAACACCTGTAGCCTTTCTGCCACATCGAAATGGATCGATTGAATTCTAATTTCCATAAATACCTCCTTCGTTTATGCTCTTGGATGAGCTTGTTTATAAACTTTTTTTAGTTCTTCAAACGTCGTATGAGTATAAATCTCCGTCGTCGCCAGACTTTCGTGTCCCAACAGTTCCTTCACAACACTCAGCTCAGCCTGATTGTTGAGCATTGAAGTCGCAAACGTATGTCTGAGCACATGGGGACTCCGTTTCTTCATTCTCACGACCTTCGAAAGAGCTTTTCTTACCAAGTTCGCAACTTTTCCCCTTCCAATCCGCAGCCCTCGATCATTCACGAAGAGCGCTTCATCCAATCGGGGAAGGTATTCATCCCTCATGCTGATATAAGCCTTCAGCGATTGGTAAAGTTCATCACCGAACGGAATCATCCGTTGCTTATTCCTCTTTCCTGTCACTTTTATCCGTCTCGAATAGAAGTCCACATCCCTGTCATCCATTCCTATCAGTTCTGCCAGACGAACGCCCGTCGCATAAAACATTTCGACAACCATTTTATCGCGACACGCTGCGAATCCGTCACCGAAGTCCGTTTCATCAAGCAAGCGATCCATATCAGCCTCCCTCACAAAGCAGGGAAGCGGTTTTTCACCTTTTGGCCCCTTCACTTTCAGCATCGGATCCGTATTGACCATTCCTTTGCGCAACAAATATTTATAGAATGAGCGCAACGAACTCAGCTTACGGTTGACAGAAGAGGCGGTATATCCTCTAACCATCAGAGCCACTATCCATCGGCGGACCACATCTGCGTCAATCGTTTCCCATGTCAACGCTTCATCTACCTCACAGAAGTACTTTTCAAAGCCAGCCAAATCCGTCCCGTAGGCATTCACCGTACATTCGGAATAGCCGCGCTCTTGCCGAAGATAGCACAGAAAAGAGTTTCTCAACATAAAGAGTCGCCTTGTATCATTTTCAGCGACGAAAATACGAAAAAGAATTCAATAATCCAAAGAATTGCGGGATTATTTTCCTAAATGTTGATTATTCCTCAATTTGATGGAGCTTCTGAACATAAATTGCGCGCTCTTTCTTCAATCTGTTCTTCACAGACGGCTTGTCAAACTGCTGACGAGCTCTCAGCTCTTTCACCACACCAGTTTTCTCAAATTTTCTTTTAAATTTCTTCAGCGCTCTTTCGATGTTCTCGCCTTCTTTTACTTGTACTACAATCATTTGTTTTTATTAATTTTATGTTAGTTAAACAGTAATTTCCACTAAATCAGGGCGCAAAATTACATATTGTTTCTTTAACCACAAAACTTTCGGAGGTTATTTATCGATTTTTTGTATAAAAAAAGCGTCCGAGATTTCTTTAAACGGAGGATATACCTTATTATATATAAGCAATTCAGCGGACCACCGAAGTGCCCCGCTGATTTTTTTCGTTTTTCAAGCCAATATCATTGGATATTCGGATTCAGCTTGCTCCACTCGCTTGTGGGAGGAAGCACACCCATACCGATCACTTCGTCGCGTAACGCGCAGAGGTGCTTGTAGCTGGCCTGCAGGTTGGCCACTTCTTCGGGGGTACCTTCTACGGCCTTGTAAGAAACGCCATCTTTGGTGATTTCTGTCTCCATGGCCATCATGATGTGGTCAAATCCTTCAGAATGTACGTATGTGCCGGCAGGCCACTTGAAGGCTTCGCCACCCATAGCGGCGCGAATCATCTCAACCGATACGTATGAGGGGCTTTGGAAAGAAGAGCGTCCGCGCAGGTCAATAATCTTCTTACCACCCTGGATGACATCCTGCTTCATAGCGGCCCATTGCTCGTCGGTCAGCTTTTCTGTGCCGATGAGGTCGGTCAACGGAGTGCCGTCCACCTTGGCTGTAGAAGCGAATACGGCCATCTGCTCGCCGTGTCCACCGTATGTGCGGCAATTTTCCACCTTGCTCTGGAGTACACCGAAGTGTTTTGCCAATGCGCTTTGCAGACGAGTGCTGTCGAGAGCGGCCAAGGTGCTCACCTGTGAGGGCTTCAAGCCTGAGTACAACAGAGTGATAAGGCCGGTGATATCGGCGGGGTTGAAGATGACTACCACGTGCTTGGCATCGGGGCAATAAGCCTTGATGTCCTTACCGAGTTGCTCGGCAATGGCAGCATTACCCTTCAACAGGTCTTCACGGGTCATACCGGCCTTGCGGGCAGCGCCTCCAGAAGAGATGATATACTTGGCATCTGTCAAGGCTTCCTTTATATCAGAAGTAAAAGTGATATTCACACCCTCAAAAGCGCAATGATACATCTCCTCAGCCACACCTTCCAATGCGGGAGCAAAGGGGTCATACAGACAGATGTTCGGGGTCAGACGCATCATGGCTGCACATTGGGCCATGTTAGAACCAATCATACCGGCTGCACCAACGATGGTCAGCTTGTCATTCGTCAAAAATTCCATAATCGTTTTCTCTTTTAAATATATATTAATATCAAATTATTTTCCAATTAGCCTATGTATCTTTTTCAGGCTTCCCTACTCCAAGCAAGAAGGATTCCGAAATCGTAGGCAAAGGTAGTCATTATCTTTTATACGTCCATCAACGAAAAATCATAAAGTTAGTTAATTCGCCCTCAAAGAGAGCAATTCTCCACATGCCTCACTGAGACTTTAGAAGCATTTGCACAATTTGCTTTTCCGATATGACAAAAACAGAATTTCTCAAAAAAGGCTCTGCAATATTTTCGCAATTGGAAATTATACCTTATATTTGGCCACTCAAAGAACATAACCTATCCGAACATGACTACAGAAAACCCCATGAATGCCATCGTATGCGAACGCATTGATATGCTACGCAAAGTTTTGGCAACCGGCAATCTACAGGCTGTCATCATCCCCAGTACCGACCCGCACGGAAGTGAATATGTGCCCGACCATTGGAAGGTGCGCGAATGGATTTCGGGTTTCAACGGCTCGGCCGGCACGGTGGTCGTCACACTCAACGAGGCTGCCCTGTGGACAGATT
>CAZTPB010000208.1:0-3440 GCA_964614555.1 uncultured Bacteroides sp. | reverse complement strand
ATTTTTATTGCGTCAAACGCAAAAATAGTAATTGTTTACCATATTAAAGAATGTTGGCGAGATTTTTTCATCAAATAGTGCTATTTTTGAATAAAGAGGATGTGCCCGGCACACCCTCCTGAATCGCAATATTGCACCACAAATATGCAATGCAATCCAAAAGATTAACATTTATAAATATGTGTATCAGTACATTATGTTTTATTTGTGTTGTGTATGGGTTTAATTCCTAATTCCCGCTTCGAGTACGAAGAAAAATCGCAAGCAGTTAATAATTAACCGCTTGCGATTTTCTTTTGAGGCTTGGTCTTAACCCATTTTCGGGTCAGCGGATTTTTCGGGTCAGTCCGAAAACTCGGTTGCAAACTGCATTATGGAATTTATGGTACGGTTATTCCTCAAAGAGCTTCAGCACTTGACGGAGGCTTGCCCTGTCTCCCCAGTCGAAGTCGGGCATATCCATATAAAACTGCAACCGGTCTCGCTTGTTCTTGGGTAAGCGGCGGTAAACCACCCGTTCGTGTGCTTTGAATACATTCCCATCCACTTCAAAATAATAACTGTTAATCAGCGGATACTCCATGTCTCTTTCGTCGGTAAGAGAAATGCTGGACATACTGACCTGATCGCCCCCCAAACTGAGATCCGACACTACACGGTCGTTGATGGCCATTTTGCGAAACGCTTCAAGATCGATGGTTGTAGTACGGAGAATTTTGTTTCCATTGAGGGTGTCCACCACAGCGGCCAACATCGATTCGATGCAGACGTAGCGGTCGTCGGCAAACTCCACTTCCCGTATCTGCGCCATGTTGGCTCTCATGTTTTGATTGCCTTTCTTGAAAAGCAGGCTGGCATCTTTCAGGAAGATGTTGGCTTGCTTCTGAAAAATGACCTTTCCGCTTGAAAGAGTAATCTTAGCCGGTTGAAAGGTCTCATAGAGTGTGGTCCGTGTAGAGGTTCCTATAGCTTTTTGTCCCCATGCAATCAAACAAACGGCCACACTAAAAGCGAGCAGTAAGAATCTTTTCATAATGTCTTTCTTATTATTTGTCCCATTGAATATTTTGTATCTCTATCAGCCGTTCGTGCTTTTGTCAGTTTTTCACCACTAAGGTAGTGCCAAGTGCTGTTTTGTCAGCATAGACCTTATAGGTCTTCAGACGCTCTTTTCCCACACCGATTTTGGGGAATCCCGTATCAAGGTCATAAACCGTTCCGCATTTGCCACATTTGCCTTCCCGGTTCTGGTTGATGGCCAGACGGGATATGGTCAAATCTTCGGCCTCCACCGGACAAGCCAAGTCGTATGCAGCATATTGGCTGCTCACCTCCATGCTGATGGCCGGATAGCCGATTATCAGTCCGCCGAACCCCAAATAAACGCCCGTCTTTCCATCCCTATAAAGGGGTTGTCCGGGTATCTGTACTGCATAGCTGGAACCGTCCTTGGTGACGGACAGGAATTGTCCGGGTGTAGTGATGAAGCTATAAGGCGCCTGTTGCAGGCTGCAAGTGAAATTGACAACCGTGTCAGGCACACTGGAACGGATGCTTTCGTCGCAAGAGGTAAAGAGAAACAGCAATGCGGAAATCCCGCCCAAAGTTTTCAGCAGGCAATGAGACACGACTGCGCCGGAGAGCTTCCATTTGCCCCCTTCTGCCTCTTTTCCCGGGTGTATTGAAAAACCAAACATCTTCATTTAACCTAAAATATTGTCAATCATTTCCAACTCTTCCAACGTGAACGCGAGACCATTCATTGTCTGCAAGTTGTCATTCAGCTGGCGGACAGAACTGGCTCCGATGATGACAGAAGTCACCCGTTCATCGCGCAACACCCACGCCAATGCCATTTGGGCAAGCGACTGCCCGCGCCCGACAGCCATGTCATTCAGTTGGCGGATGACAGCCAGTTTCTCAGGGGTTATCTGCTCGGCCTTCAAGAAAACACCGCGCGTAGCCCGCGAATGTTCAGGGATACCGTTCAGATATTTGTTGGTGAGAAGACCCTGCGCCAAGGGGGAGAAGGCTATGAAACCCGACCCTTCCCGGGCGGCCAGCGAAATACTCTCCTGCTCGGGTGTGCGCTCGAACATACTGTAACGGTATTGGCTGATAAGGCATGGCACACCGGCAGCACGCAGCAGATCATACATCTGTTTGGCCTGTACAGGAGGATATTTCGAAATGCCTACATAGAGTGCCTTACCTGCACGTACCATGTCGATAAGTGCCTGTGCCGTCTCTTCCACGGGAGTAAACCCATCATAGCGGTGGCTATAGAAAATGTCGAAGTACTCCAACCCTGTACGTTTCAAGCTCTGGTCGAGGCTGGCCATCAGGTTCTTGCGCGACGAACCGTCGCCATACGGGCCAGGCCACATCAAGTGACCGGCTTTAGAAGAGACAATAATCTCGTCGCGATGGGCACTCAGATGCTGGCGGAAGATACGCCCGAAATTCACTTCGGCAGAGCCAGGTGAAGGACCGTAATTGTTGGCCAGGTCAAAATGGGTGATACCGTTGTCAAAGGCGCACAGTATCATTTCGGTAGCCACGTCGAAGTCGTCAACATCTCCAAAATTGTGCCACAACCCCAACGACAGCCGGGGCAACAATAATCCGCTGTTACCGCAGCGGGCATATTTCATCCGCTCATAGCGGTCGGGGAAAGGTTGATAGGCCATATCTTATTGCATTACTATAATTATGTCCGACAAAAGTAACACTATTTTTCTATTATACCAATAAAATGGATAAGAATTTGACAAAAACAAACTGAAGGTGATAAAAGTCCGCCACGGCACAAAAAAACGACGACATCTGAATTACATCCCATGCGGATAGGAACTGAAAACCAAACAGCTGAATTCATTCCAATATTTGACGGTTGTAACCATTAAGTGACATTAAAAAAATAACTTGCATCAGTTTTTATAGACATTGCTTTTTCATTTACTCATCTGTCAGTCTCTCTTTTTGCCGCTTTTATCTTTGTTCATCAGTCACATAGCCCGCTATGTTCCTTCTTCACAAAGACAAAATCAATCAAAAATAGAGACTAAAACTGAAGCAATTTATTTTTTCAATGTCACTAAATCCAAACTGGTAGGAGCATGAGTGATTCTACCTGTCTGTGAATCTATACTTTCAGGAGAAGTTAAAAAACTTACTTGAGTTCTGAATCCTTTATGTTGGTAAACAATGCCTCCCATAGCAACTTAGGTACTTTGCATTACATAGTACTAATGGTTTAACAATAATTAATAGAGCCACAGGTATTGGAGATTCGTATTCTGGACTCCAAAGCACCGCCTATATCAGTATAAGAAGCTAAATCTTCCCCCATATAACCGACTTCGGATGTCAAAACAAACATCCCACTTACGACCTCCAATCTATTTAACTCCCTTCTGGGTCCCTTGTAACTCCCTTGT
>CAZTPB010000207.1:0-3544 GCA_964614555.1 uncultured Bacteroides sp. | reverse complement strand
CTGTAGAGGTAGGTCTCACTCAGTACGACGAGGCTGAAAAGCTCTATTATCAGGAGGTGACTTGTATCCCCAATGACTACGTCCTTGGAGAACTGGTTTCTAAAACAACCGTTTATTACACATTGGACGGCACTGATCCTACCGACCAAAGCACACCCTACACTGAGCCTATCAAGTGCTACAAGGACATGACTGTGAAGTTCCAGGCTTATGATGAGTTCGGTATGATATGCGATGGTGCTAACAACGAGGCTACTGTAGAGTTTGTTTTCAACGCTCCTACTTTGACTGTTGACGGTGCTAACGCTACCATCGTTTCAGAGTATCAGAATGCTACCAACTACTACAGCATCGACGGTGCCGAGGCTGTAGCCGGTGACGCTTACACCGCTGCCGTTTCTTGCAACATCGCTGTTTACACTGAAATCAAGAACGGCGACCACACTACTTGGACTTCTGCTACTGTATCTGCTCCTATTTATGTGCTCGATCCTATCAAGGAGAAGAAGGTGGTGACCGTAACAGGTACTTACGAACTTGACGAAGAGGCTACTGCTGCCAACACCGAAAAGGATGAGAACGATAACCCGCTCCCCATCTATGTGGCTGATGGCAAATTGCAGTACAACGGACAGGATGCAGACCCCTGCTTCTACCTCGTTCCCGATGCTACATTCAGTGTGATCCTGACTGACACAGCTCAGGTTAACGGTCAGGAGATTTATTTGCAGATGAGTAAGGACCTCTTGACATTCAAGGTGGCTGAGGGCGACTCTGTAGATGTAAAGGTGACAGTTTCCAAGAACTCTCACAAGAATGCTGAGACTTTCCAGACTTACGTGAATGTGAACGGTACTAATTACGGTCACGAGAACATCTGGTCCGATGGTAACGTCATCGAGTTCGGTCTGACCGGTGGTGGAGTTTACACCTTCAAGAAGTACTCTGGTACAGGTAACATCCACGTGGCTTCTATCGAAATCACTCCGGTGGCAACTGAAGGTATCAAGGGTGTAGAGGTTGGTGCACAGACTGCTCTCGACCCCAATGCTCCTATCTACGACTTGACCGGTCGTCAGGTATCTGCTCCTGTGAAGGGCATCTACCTCCAGAACGGCAAGAAGTTCATTGTACGCTGATACGTTGAACGCCGATAAGGAAACATAACAACGAGGCTCCGCTCTGTCAAAGGGGCGGAGCTTTTTTTCTTATGGATTAGAAAAACAGAGATTATGCAAAACAATACATTGAGGAAACTGTCTTTGCTCCTGATGGGTGGGATGTTCTTTACCTCTGCCGCTTGGGCTGAGGAGGTAGAGAAACTTCCGGCATTCCCCGGAGCAGAAGGATTCGGACGCTATGTCACCGGCGGACGGGGTGGAGCAGTCTATCACGTGACCAACCTGAACGATGACAACAGTGAAGGCTCGCTCCGTTGGGCATTGTCGCAGAAGGGTACGAAGACCATCGTGTTTGATGTGTCGGGCACTATTCATTTGGAATCGGCATTGAGCATTCCGTCCAACACCACGATAGCCGGACAGACGGCACCGGGCGACGGTGTCTGTGTGGCCGATTATCCTTGCTCCATCAAGGGGAGCAACGTCATTGTCCGTTTCATGCGTTTCCGCTTGGGGAACACTCATGTGACTGTGGATGGTGCTGACGGATGGGACGGATTCGGAGGATTCGACCAGCAGGATTTGCTGATAGACCATTGCTCCGTCAGTTGGAGCATCGACGAGTGCCTCTCGGTGCTGGGCAACAAGAATACCACGGTGCAATGGTGCCTTGTGGCGCAGAGCCTGGTGAACTCAGGGCACACCAAAGGTTCGCACGGCTATGGCGGAAACTGGGGAGGAAGCGGTGCCTCTTTCCACCACAACCTCATCGCCCATCACACCAGCCGTACTCCCCGCCTTGGGCCTCGTCCTACCACACAACTCGACGAACGGATGGATATGCGCAACAACGTCATCTATAACTTTGGAGGGAACGGATGCTACGGTGGCGAAGGCATGACCGTGAACATCGTGAACAACTACTACAAGCCCGGTCCCGGCTCGCCTACCAATTACAAGGGCAAGCGCATTGCCGGTGTGGGCATCCGCACCAGCAGTTATGTGACAAGCTATCCCGACTATGCTCCGGCACTCCACTTGTGGGGTAACTACTATGTGACCGGTAATGTCAACTCAAAGTACAGCGATGTCACCAATGACAACTGGACCTACGGCATGTACAACCAGATTATCTCATCGGACAACGACAATCTTTATACCTCTGTCACCAAGGATACTATCCGGATGAGCGAGCCGATGGATTTCGTCTGCGTCACTACACACGATGCCAAGACCGCCTATGAGAAGGTGTTGCAGTATGCCGGTGCCTCCCTGTCGCGCGACTGGGTCGATACACTGATGGTCTATGACACCCGCTACGGCAAGGCTTCGCACACCGGTAGCGGACTCAGCTCAGGGTTCATCAACTCGCAGAATGACAACAAACCTGCCGGAGCCGGCAGTGACTGGAGTGCGTGGCCCGAACTGAAGACAGCAACCTGCCCGACGGACACCGACCAGGATGGTATGCCTGACGAATGGGAGACTGCCAACGGACTGAATCCCAACGATGCTGCCGACCGCAACACCAAAAGTGCAGAAGGCTATACCATGCTCGAAGTCTATATGAACAGCCTGGTGGCCGATATCATGGAAGGCGGTATGGAGGGCGGAGAACTCTTGGGGTATGCCCTGACGGAAGAGCGCGGAGAGGTCGTGACCGAAGATGTGATGCTCTCTGCCGGAACCTGTTTGGCATCCAATGGGGATTTGACCTATAAGTTCGACAACGGATACACCATCACCAACAACAAGAGCAAGGGATATGCTACAGGCAAGGAGAACGGTATCAAATATTCTGCCAACGTGGAATATACCATCCAGCTGCCGGCCAACATGGCGGTATATAGCGCGACTTTCACCGGCTACGACAATTATGATGTGGATGCCTACATCGCCTCACTCAACGGAGTGACCTTTGATGCCGGGCAATATGTCTTCCCGGCCAAGGATGCAAGCGGCAACTACACGGTAGCGACTCACACCATTGACCTGGAGAGTCCGGCCAGCGGGACACTGATGTTTACCATCGGGTCCAAGCAGACGGTGCTGGCCATTACACTGAAGGTGGCAGACGAGGCTACCGGCATCACCGAAGAGGTAAGCATCCCTGTCCAGGAGTATGTCGATGTCTATGCCGTGACCGGCCAGCTTGTCCGCAAGCAGGTGCATTACAAGCATGCTCTGAATGGTCTGCCTTCAGGACTCTATATCGTGGGCGGCAAGAAAATGTATTGGTACAGCCGGTAAGATTATAATAGGAAACGGGGCTGTGCCCGAAAAATAGGCGCGGATTACGCGGATTACACGGATAAATGATAATTGAAATACAAATCCGTGTTAATCCGTGTAATCCGCGCCTATAAAATTAAGGGAGGTTCTATAAATTAGTTTTTTCGTTTATTCGGGTTGGTTCTCTGCTT
>CAZTPB010000206.1:0-3585 GCA_964614555.1 uncultured Bacteroides sp. | reverse complement strand
AAGCAGAGAACCAACCCGAATAAACGAAGAAACTAATTTATAGAACCTCCCTTTATATAAACATACCTATACCACGCTGCGAAGCGATGAACGCACCGCCGACCAGACGCTCTCCCCGATAGAAGACAGCCGATTGCCCGGGAGTAATGGCCGAAACCTCTGCAAGGAAATGCACCAGCAGACGTCCGTCTGCCAACACTTTCACCCGGCAAGGGACAGGACGGCTGCGATAACGGATGCGCACCGTCAGGTCATCCGCCTCCATCACCTCCTGCATATCCACCCATTGGGGAGACTCAGCCAACATATGAGTAGCCACAAGTTGGGCAGCATCTCCCAACATCACTGTATTCTTGGCCGGATTGATTTTGATGACATAGGCCGGATACCCCAAAGCAATCTCCAACCCTTTGCGTTGCCCGATGGTGTAATAGGGGAAACCACGGTGAGTCCCCAACTTGACTCCCGCTGCATCCACAAAACATCCGGTTCCGACAACCTGATCGATGTCCGGCTGCTGCTCACGCAGAAAGTCGCGATAATCCCCCTCTACAAAGCAGACCTCCATACTCTCCCCTTCACGCGATTTGGCTTCAAATCCCTTTTCCTTCAAATACTCACGCACCTGCACCTTCGTGCAAGTCCCCAATGGGAAAAGGCATCTGCCCAACACCTCCTGGCTGAGCCGCCAGAGGAAATAACTCTGATCCTTCTTCGGGTCCTCCCCGGCCACAATATATGTCTTCCCGTCCGAATGCTCCAGACGGACATAATGTCCGGTCGAAATATATTCACATCCCAACCTGTCGGCCCATTCGGCAAGCACCCGGAACTTGAACAGCGGATTACACATCACACACGGATTGGGAGTAAGTCCCTGCATATAGCTGTCCGTGAAATATCCCACAATTACCCTGCGGAAGTCCTCACGTTCATCAGCCACATGATGTTCTATCCCCAAGCGTCCGGCCAAGTCGCGTGCCTCAATGATATAGTCAGGCTCTTCCATACCATAGACAGCAAACTTCGACGGGCAGTCCCATGTGCGCATAGTCACTCCCACCACTTCATATCCCTGTTCCTGCAGCATCAGGCAGACGGCACTGCTGTCAATGCCTCCGCTCATCCCCACAAGCACACGCTTCTTGCCCCCGGCAGTATTCATTCCTGTATCCATATCGTCCATTTATCGTGCAAATGTAGGGATAAGAATCCTAAGGAAAAAGAAATCACCCATTTTTTTATGTACAGTCGGGAAAATATTCCTATATTTGCATCGTAAAAAGACACCTGTATATATATTAATATAAGGATAACAGACTAAGGAAAAAAGAAACGTATGTCACAGCCCACCACTACCACCACCGCTTTGGGCACACAAAGCATCCGCAAGCTGCTCACCCAATACGCCTTGCCGGCCATCATAGCCATGACGGCCTCTTCGCTCTACAACATGATTGACAGCATCTTCATCGGTCAGGGTGTAGGTCCGTTGGCCATATCCGGTCTGGCCGTCACCTTTCCGTTGATGAACCTGTCAGCTGCTTTCGGTGCCATGGTAGGCGTCGGAGCCTCTACCCTGCTCTCCGTCAAGTTAGGACAGCGCGACTATGCCACCGCACAAAACATCCTCGGCAATGTCGTCACACTGAACACCATCATCGGAGTCGTTTTCGGTGCATTGATGCTGGTGTTCCTCGACCCCATTCTCTATTTCTTCGGAGCCAGCGATGCCACCATCCCTTATGCCCGCGACTTCATGGAAGTGATCCTGGCAGGCAACGTCGTCACCCACATGTATTTGGGGCTGAATGCCATGTTGCGCTCTGCCGGACATCCGCAGAAATCCATGTATGCCACTATCGGCACAGTAATCATCAACATCATTCTGGCTCCTCTGTTCATCTACGCCTTCGGCATGGGCATCCGTGGAGCAGCCCTTGCCACCGTGTTGGCTCAAGTGGTGGCACTCAGCTGGCAATTCAGGATATTTACCGACAAGAACGAACTGATACGTCTGCGCCGGGGCACCTTCAAGCTACAGCGCAAGATAGTCACAAACTCGCTTGCCATCGGCCTCTCCCCTTTCCTGATGAACCTCTGTGCCTGCATCGTGGTGATACTCATCAACCAAGGCTTACAGACCCACGGAGGAGATTTGGCCATCGGTGCCTACGGCATCGTCAACCGCATCATCTTCTTCTTCGTCATGATAGTGATGGGCCTCAACCAAGGCATGCAACCCATTGCCGGATACAACTTCGGTGCCCGCCAGTACGACCGTGTGAACACCGTTCTGAAATACACCATCATCGCAGCCACCTTGGTGATGACCTTCGGTTTCCTCATCGGGCAATTCATCCCCCACCTTGTCGTGCGTGCCTTCACCACCGACGAAGAGCTCATCCGACTCTCCGTCAACGGCATGCGTCTGGTCATGATATTCTTCCCCATCATCGGTTTCCAAATGGTCACCACCAACTTCTTCCAGAGCATCGGCATGGCCAAAAAGAGCATTTTCCTTTCGCTCACCCGCCAGCTGCTCTTCCTCATCCCCCTGCTGCTTATACTCCCCCACTTCTTCGGGCAGAAGGGAGTCTGGCTCTCCATGCCCATAGCCGACCTCATAGCCTCCCTCATCGCCGGATGGATGCTCTACAAGCAGTTCAAACAGTTCCGGCAAAAACCGGACATTACCCTATAAACACATTTTACAGACCCTAAAAAAGATACACGTCATGAAAGAAACCATCATCAACATAGGCCGTCAGTTAGGCAGCGGCGGCAAGAAGGTAGGCGAAATGCTGGCTCAAGAGCTCGGCATCCCCATCTACGACCGCACCCTCATCGACCTGGCCGCCCAGGAAAGCGGCTTTGCCAAAGAGTTTTTCGAGAAGAGCGACGAAGAGAAAGGCTTCCTCAAAAACCTGCTCGACCTCCACTTCCCCTTCGGTGGAGGCAACTACTACGGCTGCTGCCTCAGCGACGAAGCCCTGTTCAAGATACAGAGCGACGTCATCCGCCACTTGGCCGAGCAGAAATCATCGTGCATTTTTGTCGGACGCTGTGCCGACTATATCCTGCGCGACGACCCCCGATGCATCAACATCTTCATCACTGCCGACGAGGCCGACCGCATCACACGCATACACGAACGCCATCCGGAGCTGACTCAAGAACAGGCACGCGCCTTCATGCAGAAAGCCGACCACAAGCGTGCCGGCTACTACAACTACTACAGTTGCCATACTTGGGGAGCAGCCGACACCTATCATCTCTGCATCAACTCCTCCCTCTTCGGCCTTCGCGGCACCATGGAGACCATCCGCGATTTCATCCGACGGAGGCAATAAAAACCACCGGAAAAGCAGCAAACAACAAGGCCGATTCAAGCAAGAAAGAAGAAAACGCCATTTTTCTCCCGAAAAATTTGGTAATCTCACGAATTAGCCCTACATTTGTACTACGAAAAAGCAAAGCCGTATCAGTTAGATTGGGAAACTCATCAAATAAACTGAAATACCGAGGCAAGCTTCGTTCATCAATGGCGTGCCGCCCCTTCGTGGTTAGGCGGATTACAAAGAG
>CAZTPB010000205.1:0-3613 GCA_964614555.1 uncultured Bacteroides sp. | reverse complement strand
AGCGAATCTCAGCAGCTCTTCTTGCATGGCTACCAATTCTGTCTGAAAATCTAAAGTCTTCATGTCAATTAATTGTTTTTATGAGGTTTGTTTGCTCTGTTTATTGTATGGGTTGCTCATATCTTCAAGCCCCCGTTTTCGGATGCAATATTACATCAAATCCTTCAAATGTGCTTTCTGAAAAATGAGCAGAATAAGGGGGAAAAATGTTTTTTGTCTCGGTATGTTGCAATTTTAATCGGAATTTGAACAAAATTCCCCCTTTGTATGGTGGCTAAATGGATGAAAATTGCTTTTTCCCTTTTTTATGTCGATTTTTATATGTAGTTTTGCTTGCAGAGATTGCGAACCATGAATTGTCGTTTTTGTATAATAGCTTTTTTGTCTTGTGTGTGCACTGTAGCAGTGTGTGCAGGAAAGCCTCTGTGTCATGTCGTAAGATATGATGAGGATGACGGGCTTTCGCAGTGGCATGTCACCCAGGTATTGCAAGATGAGAGCGGGATGATGTGGTTGGGTACTTGGAATGGGCTGAATCGTTTTGACGGACACAACTTCCGTTGTTTTAAATCACGCCCAGGTGATAATACCGGGATGACTACCAATCGTGTGCGCAACATTTGGCTGACAGAAGAGGGAGACATTCTTTGTCGGATAGACGAAGAACTGTTCATGTTTGATACGGAGCGTTGTATTTATCGTCCTCTCACAACTGAAGAACAGGTTGCTTGGACAAAACATTTGCCTCGTACTAAATCATCCTATTCATTGTTGAACAAGCCTTTGGATTATACTGACAAACAGGGATACCAGTGGCGGCTGACAAGTGAAGGTCGCTTGTTTTATTTGGATCGAGTTCGAGGACAGTTGGAGGAATATCCTTTGGCCAGTCCATTGGAGGATATCCGTTTTGCCTATCCTGACAAACAAGGAAACCTTTGGTTGGTAGCTGCGGTCGGTATCTATAAACTGACGTTTACGGAAAACGTCATTGAGGAACTGCCCCAACAGGTGCAGACGCAAATCCGTTGCAGTTTTGTAGATGATAGGGGGCGCTGTTGGGTGGCAGGGCGTGATGATGCTACTGTACGTCTTTTTTCTGCCGATAACCGGTTGTTGGGCTATTTAGGCTGTGATGGACGTCTGCATGAAGAGTACACTTCTTTTTTCGCGCCTGTTTATTGCATCATGCAAAGTCGTGCGGGTAGCATTTGGTTTGGGTGTAAGCCGGATGGACTTTACCGCCTCCAATCAATGGATGATAAGGGGCTGGCTTTTGATATGGTTCACTTTTCCGCAGAGGAGATTCCCGGAAGTCTCAATAACAATAACGTTTATCACCTGTGCGAAGATGCTCAAGGGCGTCTGTGGGTATCTACTTTGGGAGGCGGAGTGAACTGTATCGTTGATCCGGAAAGCGACCGGCCGTATTTTGTGAATATGGAAAACAGGTTGGTCGGCTATCCGGCAGAATTGTGTAGAAAGGTGCGTCACATTTGCATTACCTCGAAAGGAGACCTGCTGGCTGCCACAACTGAAGGATTGCTGGTGGCACATGTCCCGGTGGATAATGAGTGGGAGCAGGTTCGTTTCAAATGCCATCAAAAGGAATCGGGAAGGGCAGTATCGCTCAGCTGTAGTGCTACCATGGAGGTGCTGCAAGACAGTTCTGGGCGTATATTTGTTTCTACAGAAAGTGGAGGGGTCAATCAGATATTGACAGAAGATGTGCAGGCGGACACACTCTCGTTCCGCCATTTTAATTGTTCGAACGGATTTCCCACGGATGTGACGCTGTCAATGGCAGAGTTAGAGAATGGCAGACTGTGGGTGGTAGGTGGTAACCAGATAGTGTTGTTGGAGGCCGATAGTGGGAGAGCGGAATGTTTCGATGCTTCATTTTTTCATAGAAAATGCCGGTTTTCAGATGCACGCCCTGTGAAGTTGTCTGATGGACGTTGGATATTCGGCTTGCAGGACGGCGCTTTCATGTTGGAGGCTGCTCGGATGAAGAAGAGTACATTCTGTCCTCCTATCGTACTGACCGGATTGTCTATTCAGAATGGTGAAATAGATTTGGCGGTGAATGGATTGGACACATTAGTGCTTCACCCGAAAGAGCGCAACGTCACCCTTTTCTTCTCTGCATTGGATTATGTTGATGCCGGACAGATAGATTACGCTTTCAGTTTGGCGAATGGAGAAGAAGATGCAGCTTGGAATAAAATCGGGAAGAATCGTTCTGTCACTTTCCTTGATATGCAACCTGGAAGTTATCTTCTGTCGATTCGTTCTACCAATGCCGACGGTGTGTGGGTGGGAAACACACGCACAATCCACCTCATCGTCACTCCCACTTTTTGGGAAACGGGATGGGCTGTCCTATTATGGGTTGTCTTGGGGGTGGGAAGTTTTTCAGCTCTTCTTTATACCTATATATATATAAGGCGCATCAACCGCAGACAACGCGAGACTTTGGCGGCATACCTTGCTTTGCTCAATCCCCGGCAAGTCGATTCGTCGGCAAGTGTGGCTCCCGTTGTGGAAGAATCTTCCCGGCCGTCACCCCATCCACTGACGGATGAGGATAATGCTTTCATGCAGAAGGTGATGGCTTTTGTGGAAGGACATTTGGGCGATGCAGACATCAATATCGGGGATATGGCCGCAGCGACAGCTACGAGCCGCTCGGGGCTGAATCGCAAGATGAAGTCTATTTTGGGAGTCACGCCGTTGGACTTCTTGCGGGAGGCACGTATCAAGCGTGCCTGCCAGCTGTTGGAAAGTGGCGAATTGAATGTGTCCGAGGTGGCTTACCATTGCGGATTCACCGACCCCAAATATTTCAGCCGTTGTTTCAGACAAACGATGGGAGTATCGCCCACGGAATACAAGAGAAAGTGATTTTCCCCGTTTCTCCACCTCTTTGGGTTATTTTTCCCCCCTTTATTCGATAAAATGGAGCTATTTTTGCAGCATGAATCAATTTATTAACTTTATAACACATGCTGCAAATGAACATGAATCACAAACATTGGGGGCTTACCCTTATGGCATTCTTGCTGAGTGCGATTACCGCCACAGCGGCTATCAAAGTACACACCATCGGTGACTCCACCATGGCAAACTATGACGAAAATTCGACCGACAAACGCGGATGGTGCCAGATGCTCCAACAGTTTTTCAACGCCGACGAAGTAGTCATCAACAACCGCGGCAAGAGCGGTGCATCATCCAAATCATTCTATCTGGAAGCGGCTTACTGGAAGACCGTCATTGCCAATGTGAACGAGGGAGATTATGTACTCATCCAATTTGCCCACAACGATGAAAAGAATGGTGGACTGGACGGAGATACGCTGAAGGCCTACACTGCCGCACAGGGAGGAAGCACAACTGACATTGACTACCGTGGTACCACAGCCAGCGGTACTTTTAAAAAGTACATACGCGCGTACATAGAAGAGACCAAGGCGAAAGGGGGAAAGCCTATTATCGTCACTCCCATCTGCCGCAAATACTTCAGCGGAAACACCATCCGCCGCAACGGTATGCACGACTTGGGCGACTCGTTCAGCATTCTGGGAAGCACATCGAAAGGAAGTGTTCCCGA
>CAZTPB010000204.1:0-3618 GCA_964614555.1 uncultured Bacteroides sp. | reverse complement strand
CTCCTCTAAATAATAGTTGCAGACGAAAGAGGATGATGATTATTTCTTTCGTCTGTGATTCTTTTGCGAAGAGTTTATTGCTAAATGGGGCGCGCACATAGTGGGAAGAATGTATAAATCGTATCGAGTTTACGCTTTTTGTATTTACAATTTGTGTAATTACACTTTTTGTAATATCTTTGCAAGCAGGAAGCGGATGTTGCCGTTTTCTGCTTTTAAAAAACAGACCGTATGGAGACACCTTTTGTATTTGGCAAGATTGCCACGGAGAAGAATTTTACAGACCGTATAGAGGAAACGGCTACGTTGGTGGCTCATTTCCAGTCGCTCATTAACACCATCATCATTTCGCCCCGCCGATGGGGAAAGAGTTCGCTGGTGAACAAGGCCGCCCGTTTGGCCATGGAGCAGGACGAGAGGTTGCGTGTCTGCCACATCGACCTCTTCAACGTGCGCAACGAAGAGCACTTCTATTCCCTTTTGGCACAGAGGGTGATAGCGGCTACATCCACCCGTTGGGAGGAGGCCGTGGAGAATGCCAAACGGTTCTTTACGCGCTTGGTGCCCAAGATTTCCATTTCGGCCGACCCGATGAACGAAGTCTCTATTGACTTTGACTGGGACGATGTGAAGCGGAATCCTGACGAAGTGCTTGACCTCGCTGAAAAGATTGCCTGCGAAAAGGGGTTGAAGATTGTGGTCTGTGTGGATGAGTTTCAGAATATCTCGGAGTTCACGAATCCCGGTTATTTCCAGAAAAAACTGCGTTCGCACTGGCAGCAACACCAGCATGTGGCTTATTGTCTCTACGGAAGCAAGCGGCACATGATGCTGGAAGTGTTTACCGATTCGTCCATGCCCTTCTATAAGTTTGGCAACCTGATGTTTCTCGAAAAGATTGCGACACCCCACTTGGTGGCGTTTTTCCATGCGCGTTTTGCCGACACGGGCAAAAGCATCACGGACGAGGCCGCCCACCTGATAGCCCTTCTGGCCGACAATCATCCCTATTATGCCCAACAGTTGGCGCAACTTTCGTGGCTCAGGACGCAGGGAGAGTGCACCGCTGAAGTCGTCCATGAGGCTCACGAGGCATTGGTGGAGCAGTTGAGCCTGCTTTTTGTCACTGTCACCGAGGCGTTGACTACCCAACAACTCTGTTACCTCAAGGCGTTGATTGCAGGTGAGAAGTCTATCAGCTCCACCGAAACCATGCACCGCTATCGCATCTCATCGCCCACTTCCATCACCCGTTCGCGTGCCGCTTTGGTAAAGAATGACATACTGGACAACAAGGCAGGTGAAGTGTCTTTCCAAGATCCCATCTATGCCTATTGGCTGAAGACGAGATACTTCCGTTGAATCTCTGTATATTAACGTTTTCCGTTGACCGTTTTTCTTCTTATTTGTACCCGAGGTTGACCGGGCTAAACTTTATTTTTAGTTATCGTTGACTTGGTTTGTTGCACGCAGCTTATCGCTGTTCAAAATATGTTATACAATATATTCTGTGAAATAATCCAGAATTCATACCTTCTAATTCGTAATTAAATTGTACTTTTGTTCCGTGCTTACCCGCATAGGGTATTGTCACAAGACATTTGACAGCTCATTTCTCTGCCGAATCACCACCTCGAATGAAGTACGAGCTATTAAACAATGAACACGTGATGGGGTTTGCGCTATAGGCGTAGAGAGCCGCATTTTCAAAAATGCAAGGCGCATTTTTTTTGCACGCTCTAAGACTGTCAAAATCATCAACGATTTTATCGACGAGCACGAGGCAGAGCTGATGGAACTTTGGGGAAGAGCCCAGCGCGGAGAGAAAATTGCTAAAATAAGATAAGGAGGCAAGATTATGTTACTGACGATTACAGATGTAGAGTACTTGGGCGACTACACGTTGCTCTGTACGTTCAGCACGGGCGAGCGCCGCAAGGTTGACCTTACGCCGCTGCTCACGTATCCCGCTTTCGAGGAACTGCGAGACAAGAATGAGTTCATCCAGTTTGGCCTCGACCAGACCATCTTCTGGAAGAATGGTGCCGACATCGCCCCCGAACGCCTCTATGAGTTGGGCGTGGTGGCATAGTTAATAACCTGGAACGAAACAAAGAGCGGGAACCGAGGCCGAGAATATCGGCGCGGGTTCCCGCTCTTCGTTTTCACCCTTCCGCAACCTTGCAATCCCTTTCAGAACGTCAAATATCGGAAGATTTCCAGACGGAGGTGACGAAAGTTCGTGGGAAAGCGGAATTACATATCCTCTATAGAGAGCCCTCTATAAATAATCTCGTAGCCGTTGAAGGGGCCAATGGCTTTCATGAATGATTCGGATTTGTTTCTCAAGACCTCTTCGTCAAAGTTCTTCGCTTGGCGCTTGACTTCAATAAATTCAATCTTGTTATCTACTTCATCTTCGGCAACAATATCAATCTCGTTTTCTCCTTTCCGATCGTGCCAATATCCAAGACGAGTGTACCTCCCTGACTCTTTCAGCACTTCGTTGAAGTAGCGTTCAAGGGATTTTCCGCTGACTGTTGTGAAATCGCGCTCTGCTATCGTTCTTAATCTCTCATTACTGCCCGCCTCGATGATGTGCGTATATTTGTAGATGAATCGGAACCAAAACGTCAGGAACTGGTCGTCGATGGTGTAATGCACATTCCTGTTGGCAGACTTTTCATAGACAGGCTGCATCTTGCTTATCAGACCGTACTCTTCACTCAGATTTTTCAAGTAACCTGACAGCTCTTTTACGTTGAGGGCACTCTCCAGCTCCGAGCGTGTATTTCTGCCTTGGGCTATAAGGGTCAGAATGGAAAAATAGATGCCGTAATCTTTGCCGAACTCATCGACAAGCATATTTTTCCCTTCTGGCAGAAAATAGGAATCCCGCTCAAAGAACATGTCCAACATCTTTTTCCCGGTAAACTTTTTCCGGTCAATGAACAGCTCTACATATTTGGCTACTCCGCCCGTCAGAGTATAGAGGACCAACAAGTCGGACTTCTTATAGCCCGGACAATATTCTGACATTATTTCTTTGAGGACTGATGGCCTGAAGGGACGGACATGTATGGCGTCGGTCTGCCTGCCAAAGAGCGGTTGCTTCTTGTCCTTGAAAATCTTGTTCATCAGGGTGTTTACAGAGCCTGCCACAGTCAGGTTGATGTGAGCCTTGTTCTTATAACTGTCCCAAATGTTTTGCATATCGGAATAGATGGAGGGGTTCACTCTATAGAAATCCTGAAACTCATCAATAAAGAGTGTGATGTGCTGAGTCTGCGACAATTCCATGATGAATCTGAATATTGCAGCAAAAGACATGCCCTTGCTGTCAAGCATCGGGATGTTGAGCTTTGTGCGGATTTCGTCAACGAATATATCACATAAGTCGGCTTCGGCTTTACGGGCAACGAAGAAGTAGAGCATTGTCTTCTTCTCATAAAACTTCTTGACCATCTCTGTCTTACCGATACGACGTCTTCCGGTAATGATGGTAAACTGGGCTACTTCGTGAGACAATTCTTCAATCTCTCTTAGCTTCTCAAACTCTTGTTCTCTATCAAAAAATCTCATATCTGTGAACTTTAATCGTAACCGCTGTTACCGTAA
>CAZTPB010000203.1:0-3635 GCA_964614555.1 uncultured Bacteroides sp. | reverse complement strand
AACGTAGGTCCCGTAGATGAGGACTTCAAGGAAGGTGGTCTGCAGTTTGTGAACGAGGTGACTGGCGGTAACATTCCTAAGGAATTCATCCCCGCTGTACAGAAGGGCTTCCAGTCAGCCATGAAGAATGGTATCCTCGCCGGCTTCCCCTTGGATTCACTGAAGGTGACTTTGCTTGACGGTTCGTTCCACCCTGTGGACTCTGACCAGCTGTCATTCGAAATCTGCGCCATTCAGGCTTACAAGAACGCTTGTGCTCAGGCAGGTCCTGCATTGTGCGAGCCTATGATGAAGCTGGAAGTGGTTACTCCCGAGGAGAACATGGGTGACGTAATCGGTGACTTGAACAAGCGTCGTGGCCAGGTTGAAGGTATGGAGTCAAGCCGTTCAGGTGCCCGCATCGTGAAGGCTACTGTGCCTTTGGCAGAAATGTTCGGTTACGTGACCGCATTGCGTACCATCACTTCAGGTCGTGCAACCTCTTCAATGACATACGATCATCACGCTCAAGTGTCAAACTCAATCGCCAAGGCTGTACTCGAAGAGTGCAAGGGTCGTGTAGATTTGATCAAGTAAAAAACAAAACCGGAAGACGGGGCAGGTTAGCGAATGACTCTTAACCTGTTCCCCTCTTCCTCTTTTCATTCACCATAAACAAACAAAAAGTAATGAGTCAAAAAATTAGAATTAAACTGAAAAGCTACGATCACAACTTGGTGGACAAGTCTGCTGAGAAGATTGTAAAGACAGTGAAGGCTACGGGTGCTATCGTAAGCGGTCCTATTCCTCTTCCCACTCACAAGCGTATCTTTACTGTAAACCGTTCAACTTTCGTAAACAAGAAGTCTCGCGAGCAGTTCGAGCTTTCTTCTTACAAGAGATTGATCGATATTTATAGCTCAACAGCCAAGACGGTAGATGCTTTGATGAAGTTGGAGCTGCCGAGTGGTGTAGAAGTAGAAATTAAAGTTTAAGAATCGAATTATTTAAAAATTAACTGAAATGCCAGGATTATTAGGAAAAAAAATCGGAATGACATCCGTTTTCAGTGCCGATGGTAAGAATGTTCCATGCACTGTTATCGAAGTAGGTCCTTGTGTAGTTACTCAGATTAAAAGTGTAGAGAAGGATGGCTATGCTGCCGTTCAGCTCGGTTTCCAGGAGGCTAAGGAGAAGAATACAACCAAGCCTATGATGGGACACTTCAAGAAAGCTGGTGTAACTCCGAAGAGACACTTGGCCGAGTTCAAGGATTTTGAAGGTGAGTTAAACTTGGGTGATACCCTCACTGTGGAGCTGTTCAATGATTCAGCTTTCGTGGACGTGATTGGTACTTCTAAGGGTAAAGGCTTCCAGGGTGTAGTAAAAAGACATGGTTTCGGTGGTGTAGGTGAAACTACCCATGGTCAGCACAATCGTGCTCGTAAACCGGGTTCAATCGGTGCATGTTCTTATCCCGCTAAGGTGTTCAAGGGTATGCGTATGGGTGGCCAAATGGGTGGCGACCGTGTGACTACACACAACTTGCAAGTATTAAAGGTGATTCCCGAGCATAACATTCTTATGATTAAGGGTTCTGTTCCGGGTTGCAAAGGTTCAATCGTAATAATTGAGAAATAATGGAAGTTAACGTATTAAATATTAAAGGTGAAGACACCGGAAGAAAGATTACGTTGAACGAATCTGTCTTCGGCATTGAGCCTAACGATCACGCTATCTACTTGGACGTAAAGCAATTTATGGCCAACCAGCGTCAGGGTACTCACAAGTCAAAAGAGAGAAGCGAAATCAGCGGTTCAACCCGCAAGTTGGGCCGTCAGAAAGGTGGCGGCGGTGCACGTCGTGGTGACATCAACTCACCGGTATTGGTGGGTGGTGCTCGTGTGTTCGGTCCTCAGCCCCGTGACTATGGCTTCAAGTTGAACAAGAAGGTGAAGGCTTTGGCTCGCCGTTCGGCTCTGTCTTACAAGGCTCAAGAGAATGCAATTATCGTAGTGGAAGATTTCACTTTTGAAGCTCCCAAGACTAAAGATTTTGTAAATTTAGCTAAAAATCTTAAAGTTTCAGACAAGAAAGTTCTTGTAGTTTTGCCGGAAGCTAATAAAAATGTATATTTGTCAGCTCGTAATATCGAGCGTGCAAATGTTGCATTGGCAGCTTCGTTGAATACCTATTCGGTGTTGGACGCGGGTGTTCTTGTTGTGACTGAAAGTTCGTTGAAGGTTATTGATAACATTTTAACAAAGAAGGAGGTTTAAAAGATGGCATTCATTATAAAACCATTGGTTACAGAGAAAATGACCAAGATTACTGACGAGACTTCTGTGGATAAGACGTATACTCCGAAGTCTGGAAAGAACAGAGGTACACAGGTTACAAAGGTGGCTACTCCGAAGTATGGATTCATTGTGCGTCCTGAGGCCAACAAACTTCAGATTAAAGCAGAAGTTGAAGCTTTGTATAATGTTACTGTAGTGGATGTGAACACTATGCGTTACGATGGTAAAAATAAGAGCCGTTATACTAAAGCCGGCTTGATTAAGGGGCGTACGAACGCATACAAAAAGGCAATCGTCACTGTGAAGGAAGGCGATACAATTGATTTCTATAGCAATATTTAAAATAAAAGATGGCAGTACGTAAATTTAAGCCCACAACACCGGGGCAAAGACACAAGATTATTGGTACTTTTGAAGAGATTACTGCATCGGTACCAGAAAAGTCTCTTGTATACGGTAAAAAGTCAACGGGTGGCCGTAACAATGTAGGTAAAATGACTATGCGCTACATGGGTGGCGGCCATAAAAGAAAATACCGTTTGATTGATTTCAAGAGAAATAAAGACGGTGTTCCAGCAGTGGTAAAGACAATAGAGTATGATCCGAATCGTTCGGCTCGTATCGCTTTGTTGTATTACGCTGATGGAGAAAAACGATATATTATTGCTCCTAATGGATTGCAAGTTGGCAGCACTTTGATGTCTGGAGCGGATGCGGCACCTGAGATTGGTAATGCACTCCCTCTGAAAAATATTCCCGTCGGTACAGTGATTCATAATATTGAGCTCCGTCCGGGACAAGGTGCAGCTTTGGTAAGATCGGCTGGTAATTTTGCTCAGTTGACTTCTCGTGAAGGTGCATATTGTGTGATTAAGTTGCCTTCAGGTGAAGTAAGACAGATTCTTAGTACATGTAAGGCTACTATTGGTAGTGTAGGTAATTCAGACCATGCTTTGGAAAGTTCTGGTAAGGCTGGCCGCTCGCGTTGGTTAGGGCGTCGCCCGCACAACCGTGGTGTTGTGATGAATCCTGTAGATCACCCGATGGGTGGTGGCGAGGGACGTCAGTCGGGAGGTCATCCCCGTTCACGCAAGGGCTTGTATGCTAAGGGCTTGAAGACAAGACATCCTAAGAAACAGTCTAATAAGTATATTATCGAGAGATGTAATAAGTAATAACGGTTAATTGAGTAAATTATGAGTCGTTCTTTAAAAAAGGGTCCGTACATTAATGTAAAGCTTGAGAATAAGGTACTTGCTATGAACGAAAGCGGCAAGAAGACTGTTGTCAAGACTTGGGCCAGAGCTTCAATGATCTCTCCGGATTTCGTGGGACATACAATTGCAGTTCATAACG
>CAZTPB010000202.1:0-3683 GCA_964614555.1 uncultured Bacteroides sp. | reverse complement strand
ATCCGAAGTGGCTGTTTACAGCCCCGGAGAGGTAGGTGGTATTCGTGCCGACTATTGAACTGAAGCGTACGAGTGAGAGGTGCGGGTCGAGAAAGACCTGTTCTTCGTCGAGGTAATATTTCACCTTATTATATATAATACGCTTCATATCCGCAACCTTGTTGTTTGCAGGTTCCTCTTTCACCGGGGATACGGCTTCATACCTTTTGTCGGTTGTTGCACTGTCCATCGTTTATCTCCTTTTTAAGAATTATCGGATACATAATCACTTTTCAGGGAGCAAAAGTAATACAAACTTTTTCGCCACACAAAAGTTTAATCCAAAAATGTATATTACCTTAACTTAATATTTAAGAAATGGGAATAAGTCCGCTTTTTGGAGTGCCTGAACAGGGCTTTTTACGGGTGAATCAGTGGTTGCGGGAGGGGCGGATGGCGGTATGCAGGGAGTCTTTTCCTGAAAAAAGCGGAGCCGGGTAGTACCTAATCGTGAAAAGTTTTGTAATTTTGTCCGCTGAAATGTAAAAACGGGTGCGCGTATGGTGCTTAATTATATATGGATCGGATTCTTTTTGACCGCTTTTGTGGTGGCGGTCTGCAAGACAGTGTTTTGGGGCGACATGGAGGTGTTTCCTGCCATGATGAATGCCACCTTCTCTTCGGCCGAGACGGCCTTTACCATCTCTATCGGGCTGACCGGTGTGCTCAGCCTGTGGCTCGGCATCATGAAGATTGGCGAGCGGGGTGGGGTAGTGGCCGCCTTGGCCCGTCTGTTGAGCCCGCTTTTCTGCCGCCTTTTCCCCGATGTGCCGAAAGGGCATCCGGTGACGGGCACCATCTTCATGAACATTGCGGCCAATATGTTGGGCCTTGACAATGCGGCCACCCCGTTGGGGCTGAAGGCTATGGAGGAGTTGCAGACGCTCAATCCGAAAAAGGAGTTTGCGAGCAACCCGATGATCATGTTCCTTGTCATCAACACTTCGGGACTGACCATCATCCCCGTCAGCATCATGGTCTATCGGGCGCAGATGGGGGCGGCGCAGCCTACCGATGTCTTCATCCCCATCCTGTTGGCCACATTCTTTTCCACGCTGGTGGGCATTGTCAGTGTCTGCCTCTACCAGCGCATCAGCCTTTTCAACCGTACGCTGATGGGCATTCTGGGGGGTATGTGTGCCGTGGTGGCGCTCATCATTTGGGGCGTGAGCCGGTTGTCGCGCGAGCAGATGGATGTCTTTTCCACCCTTACGGCCAACATCTTCCTCTTTTTGGTCATCATCGGTTTCATCCTGGCCGGCATGCGCAAGCGGGTGAATGTCTATGACGCCTTTGTGGAGGGGGCCAAGGAGGGATTCTCTACCGCCGTGCGCATCATCCCCTATCTGGTGGCCGTGCTGGTGGCTGTGGGTGTCTTCCGCGCATCGGGGGCAATGGATATGCTGCTCGACGGGGTTGAGGCGTGTGTGTCGGCCATGGGCTTCGATACCGAATTTGTGGGCGCATTGCCCACGGCATTGATGAAGCCCCTCAGTGGCAGCGGTGCGCGCGGGCTGATGGTGGATGCCATGCAGACCTATGGGCCCGATTCGTTTGTCGGGCGGTTGGCCTGCCTCTTCCAAGGCTCTACGGACACCACCTTCTACATCCTGGCTGTCTATTTCGGCAGTGTGGGCATCCGGCAGACGCGCCATGCAGTGCCCTGCGGGCTGTTGGCCGATGCGGCGGGCATCATCTCGGCACTGTTCATCTGCTACTTGTTCTTTTAGCTCATAATCCATAATTCATAATTCAAATGATCAGTTATCAGACCGAAGGGGTGAAAATGCCCCCTATCAGACGACGCGAAAACAATGCCTGGGTGAAGGCCGTGGCCGCCGCCTATGGCAAAAGGGTGGGCGAGGTGGCCTACATCTTCTGTAGCGACGAAAAGATTCTGGAGGTGAACCGTGAATATCTCCAGCACGATTACTACACGGACATCATCACCTTCGACTATTGCGAAGACAATCTGTTGTACGGCGATATTTTCATCAGCCTGGATACCGTGCGCACCAACGCCGAGAAGTACGGACAGCCGTATGAGCGCGAACTTCACCGTGTCATCATCCACGGCATCCTGCACTTGTGCGGCATCGATGACAAGGCTCCGGGGGCACGCGAGCAGATGGAAGCGGCTGAAGACCGTGCATTGGCAATGTTGGCTTGAAATCTTGGAAAAGTGGCATTCTCAGCCAACCCTGACTGAAATTAGAGTTTTACCCGGTCAACCTCGGCTGCAAATAAGACGGGAATCGGCCAACGGAAATCGTTAACATACAATCCCAAAAAAGCAGAATGCCTGAGAATAGTTTGTCCCAAGGTTTGGTTTACTTGCCCCAAGCCTTGGTTTAGTTATCCCGAAGCTTGGTTTAGTTATCCCAAAGCTTGGGATAAAGAATGTGCAGGCGCTTTTTCAAAAAGTCGTTGCGATTCGGACATTTAACCCCTCCCCCTACGGGACCTCCCCTAAGACAGGGGAGGAGTTTGGATAGTTTGGCAAACTGGAATGGCACCGCGATTGTTGGTGGCTTGCAGTCCATACCCTTGGTGAAAGCATCGGGAGAGAGGGGCGGTGGGCAAGGCCGGATTAAGGAACTTTGGGTGTGTGCGCGCAAACGGTGAAAATGTTCCCTGATTTACTGTTAATAATGATTAAATACGGGTGGATTTTCTTTTTTTTAAGTCAGCTTTATATAACTTTGCCCAATCAAATACGCCTTTGGAAGCAATAGGCGTGAGAAGTGATGTGAAATCATTCAATTTAACAATTTAAATAACAACTATTATTAACTTAAGTAAAATGCTTATGAAACTTAAAAATCTATTGATTTTTGGGGCTGCCCTGTTGGGGACAGGTGTAGCGAATGCTGCGGTTACTGAACGTCAGATACCGGAGCCTAAGTCGTTTATCGATGAGATAGCGTTTGACGAAACAGGAAAGACCGAGTGGATGTACATGTACAACGTGGGTGCGAAGAAGTTCTTCACAGCCGGTAATGCATGGAGTACTCAGGCAAGTATTGGAGATGCGTCTGCTGCTTATAGAGTGTATTTTGAGAAATTTACAGTTTCTGCAGAGGAGTGGACCGAAAATACTGTACTCTTCTGGGATGATAATGTGTACAAAGGTGCCACCAAACAGGTGTTCTTTGATGCTTACGACCCGGCAACAAACTTCGGTTATGTTTACACGGATCTTGGCACTCAGGCCAATTATTATTGGAACTTGGAGAAAGAAGGTGATAGCTACCGTCTCTCGATGAGTGCTTACAATGCCCTCTACGAGTCTTGGGGTGCAGCCGGCAAGTATTTCGGTGTGAATGATACGCTTGATGGCGGTAGCAACACCTGTGTATGGGCTGTACTTGAACCGACTGAACCTCACTCTGTAGATTGGAAGTTTCTCTCGGAAACAGCCTTTGAAGAATTCGAAGGTACTTATAATGTGTATGTAGCCGCTCAGGAACTTTATAGCCAAATCCTGATTGCCAACGCCAAAGGGGTGGATGTGGCTGCTCAGGAGGCTGTCTATGCCAATGAAGCTGCAACGCTTGAAGAGGTGCAGGCTGCCACTACGGTTGTTATGAAGGCCATTGCCCAGTACGACATGATGAATGTCGATCCCAACAATCCGGATGACA
>CAZTPB010000201.1:0-3705 GCA_964614555.1 uncultured Bacteroides sp. | reverse complement strand
GTTAAGTGCAAAAATAGGTGTTCTTGGAGATAAATGCAAGAATACGGAAGTTTTTTTCTTTTAAATTTTGTGTAAACAGCATATACCTGACAAGAAAAGGGGAGGGGAACCTCCCGCCTAAAGTCTTTCATTCAACAAGGCTAATAGGTTGTTTGGACTAATATTCAATCCGTCTGCCAAAAAACCGTCTTGTGCTCCTGAGGCCAAATCTTTAGTAATCTGTTGGAAAAAACGACTCGCCAAACCAGAACCAGGCTGTAAACCTTCCTTGTAATATATACCTATCATTTTGTTTGTTCCATTTGACAATAGTTCAAAATGTTCTACATCTGCAAAACGAATTTCCCGTCTTCTCCCTTGATTAATAACAAAACTTTTATCGTTAACAGAAAGATATGGAACGTCATTCAGGCGTTCTCTCAGAATATTGCCATAAAGGAGTACAATACTTCCTCCTCCAAAAAAAATGATGCATAACCAACTGATAGCACCAGGAATAAATGCGCCCCCGATACCGAATGCCAAGCATACAGTCACTATCAATAACTGTTTCCAAAGGGAATGATAAATTTTGATTTCTTTCATTGTTAAAATTTAGAATTATGATGATGATTTAGCCAAAGACTGTAAAAGATATCCAAATAGGTAAAATAATGGAGGAGTCCAAGACACACCTGTTATATCTACGATACCAAGTATTCCTAAGGCAAAATCCAATATCGCAAAAGCATAGCAAAGGATCCCTCCTATGTATGCTAAATGAGGCCAAAGCTCAGACCATTCTTGTGAAGATTCATGCCCGTCATCGTATTTATTAATTAGCCATTCGCCACAATGTTTGCATTTCTTTGCATGTGCAAGGATGTCTTCACCGCAATAAGGGCAGCGTTTGGTCTTTCGTCTCCGATGCCCATTGTTTTGTTGATAGTTGCTGTTATTCATATGTTCAATTATGTTCGGAGTACTATTTTTTTAGAATCTGCGACATAATCTTGTGGAAAACGAGAAAAGCGCAGACCTGCCATATATCCGGTCAGGCCTGGTACAGCCTCTAATATCCTATGGAGAAGTCTGCGCTTATACGCATACTCCAACGGATATTAGGTTTGCTCGTATAAATCCTTTTCGAGGTACCAGTTCGACCGGATAATTGAGCAAATAAAATGTTGCTTCTTTAACGAAACGCGGTTGCAAATTTACGAAATTTATCCCATAGTGTTCTCTTTTTCATAAAAAAATAAATGACTTAGGCTGTTTTTTCGTCAAAATGGACAGGGAAAAGGCTGGGATATGCCCAAATGGCAACATTCTGTATGTTATCTTTGTGGGTTAATACTATGGGTGCAAAAATAGATATTTCCGGGGGAAATCAAGCTAATTTATAGAACCTCCCTTAATGCTCAAAAAAGCGTGGTCTCCCGCTGTTATTTCTTTGAAAAATTACTTGCCTTTTGTTTGGTTATCCGCAGGGATTGCATTATCTTCGCCTCCGTTATGACCGAAAGCACATTAGAGAAACTGAGAATCCTGACCGAGTCGGCGAAGTACGACGTATCGTGCTCGTCGAGTGGGACGGTGCGCTCCAACCGTAAGGGCGGAGGCGAGGCTTGCGGGGTGGGAAACACCGTGGGAGGCATCGGCATTTGTCATAGTTTTGCCGAGGACGGACGCTGTATCTCGTTGCTCAAGGTGATGCTGACAAACTACTGCATCTACGACTGCGCCTATTGCATCAACCGGCGGACGAACGACATCCCGCGGGCCACGCTGTCGGTGACGGAGCTGGTGGAACTGACAATGGAGTTCTACCGGCGGAACTACATCGAGGGGCTCTTCCTCAGTTCGGGCGTGGTGCGCAATCCCGACTACACCATGGAGCGCCTTGTTCGCATCGTCAAAGACCTGCGCACCATCCATCGCTTCAACGGCTACATCCACTTGAAGAGCATCCCCGGCGCCAGTCGCGAGCTGGTGAACGAAGCCGGCCTCTATGCCGACCGCATGAGCGTGAACATCGAAATCCCCAACGAGCAGTCGCTGAAGTTCCTTGCCCCCGAAAAGGACTTCCAGAGCGTCTATCAGCCTATGGCATTCATCCAACAAGGTGTACTTGAGAGTCAGGAGGAACGGAAAAAGCACCGCCATGCCCCGCGCTTTGTGCCTGCCGGGCAGAGCACACAGATGATTGTGGGCGTCACGGCCGAAACCGACCGCGACATCCTGCGTCTCTCCTCCGCCCTATACGGCCGCCCCACCATGCGCCGCGTCTATTACTCGGGATACATCCCCGTGAACACCTACGACAGCCGTCTGCCCGTACCCCAGCAACCGCCCTTGGTGCGCGAGAACCGCCTCTATCAGGCCGACTGGCTGATGCGTTTCTACCACTTCGATGTAGAGGAGATTGTCGATGACGTCACCCCCAACCTCGACCTGGAGATTGACCCGAAGCTGGCTTGGGCATTGCGCCACCCCGAGGCATTCCCTGTAGATATCAACCGCGACGACTATGAGCGCATCCTGCGCGTGCCGGGCATCGGCGTAAAGTCGGCCACCCTCATTGTCCACTCGCGCCGCTTTGGCCGCGTCACCTCCTATCATCTGAAAAAGATGGGCGTGGTGCTGAAAAAGGCCAAATACTTCATCACTTGCGGCGAACTGGAGGCACGAGGCATCAACGAACTGCATCCTACAACAGTCCGCCGCCTGCTGCTTCCTGCCCCCAAGGGCAAAAAGAGAGACGACGGACAGTTGGAACTGATGTTCGAGTGAAGGCCCCGCCTTATACTTGATGTACCGTGAGTTGCGGGAAGGGGAATTCGATTCCTTCTTTGTTGAAGGTGGCATACACGGTCTTGTTCATGTCGAAGTGCACTCCCCAATAATCGGCGGCATTCACCCATACCCGCACCGTGATGTTGACACTGCTGTCGGCCAGCTGTCCCAATTCGATGAAAGGGGCGGGAGTGTCGAGGATGCGCTTGTCTGCTGCAATAATCTGTTTTAACACAGCCTGCACGCGGTCGAAGTCAGTGCCATATTCCACACCGAAACTGAAATCCACGCGGCGCAAATCCTTGTGGCTGTAGTTCGTTATTACGGCATTGCTCATGACTCCGTTGGGGGCATATACCACTTTGTTGTCACCGGTCACCAGCACGGTGTGGAAAATCTGGATTTCCTGCACGGTGCCGCTTGCCCCGGTTGAGGCTTCGATGTAATCGCCCACCTTGTAAGGACGGAAAATCAGGATGATGATGCCTCCGGCAAAATTCTGCAAGTTGCCCGACAAAGCCATACCGATGGCTACACCGGCCGAAGCCAACAAGGCTGCAAAACCTGTCAGTTCGATGCCCAACTTGCCTATGACGGCCAACCCCAGCATGGTGAGCAAGAGAATGTTGACCATACTTTTGAGGAACGACTGCACACCGGCATCTACCTTGCGCTTGACCAGCAGCTTGGCAAACAGTCTGTTGGCCCAGTTGATCAGAAACTTACCGATGACGAAAATGATGAGTGCGCCCAAAATGCGCTCGCCCAAATCAATGCCTGTAGTAATGAGTTTGTTGGCGATGGTGCTCAGTTGCGAACTGAAATCTGCGATTAGAAACATAGGTTTTTAAATTGTTGTTAGTATAAAAAATGAATATAGTGACATTAAAAAAATAACTTGCATCAGTTTTTATAGACATTGCTTTTTCA